>NZ_JAAGPK010000061.1:0-44484 GCF_017104685.1 Burkholderia sp. Tr-20355
TTACGAACTCGGCGAACCGGGTGCGGAGCCGCGGCTCGCGTCGGTCGGCCGGTCCGACGCGGCGCTGCTGCCCGGCGCCGCCCCGCTGCCGTTCGACACGTTCGCGCGCCGCGCGCTCACCGAGAAGTTCGATCTGTGCCAGTTCGAATTCGAGTCGCAGCCGTGGCGCTTCGACCGCGCGACGGTGAAGCGGCTGCGCGTGCCGCTCGCGCTCCTCGCGGCGACGCTCGGCGTCGCGGTGATCGGCATGAACCTGCACTGGTGGAAGCTGTCGCGCGAGCGCGATGCGCTGTCCGCGCAGATCACCGAAACGCTGCTGTCCGCGTTCCCGAAGACGACGACGGTGCTCGATCCGCCCGCGCAGATGCAGCGCCAGCTCGACCAGCTTCGCCTGGCGGCCGGCGAGCTGTCGCCGAACGATTTCCTCGCGCTGGCGAGCGGGCTGTCGCGTTCGATGGGCGCGCTGCCGCTGAACGGCATCGCGTCGCTCGACTATCACGACCGGCGGCTCGACGTCGGCTTCAAGCCTGAGGTCAAGGTCGATC
Organism: Burkholderia sp. Tr-20355; assembly: GCF_017104685.1. Lineage (NCBI taxonomy): Bacteria > Pseudomonadati > Pseudomonadota > Betaproteobacteria > Burkholderiales > Burkholderiaceae > Burkholderia > Burkholderia sp. Tr-20355. The sequence continues at coordinate 546 of NZ_JAAGPK010000061.1, forward strand.
CCGATTTCACGCAGCGCCTCGCGCGCAACGGACTGTCCGGCGAAGTCGACAGCAACACGGGCAAATGGACGATCCGGAGCCGCTCATGAAAACCGAACAACTGAACCAGACGCTGGCCCAGTTCTGGGGTGAGCGCTCGCCGCGCGAGAAGATGCTGCTCGGCTGGGGCGGCGCCGTGCTGGCCGTTGCGATCGCGTATTCGGTGCTGTGGTCGCCCGCGCAGGAAGGCCGCGCACGAATCCAGCGGGAGCTGCCGGCGATGCGTCACGAACTCGCGCAGATGACCGCGCAGGCGAACGAGGCGAAGTCGCTGGCGGCCGCCGCGCAGGGCGTCGCGCCGACCGGCCTCGCGCTGAAGGACGCGCTGACCGCGTCGTTGTCCGATCACGGGCTGCAGGGGGCGCAGGTGCAGATCGTCGGTAACGGCGTGCAGGTGCAGATGAAGAACGTGTCGTTCCCGGCGTGGACGCAGTGGCTCGACGATGCGCGCCGGCAGTTCAAGGTGCAGGTCGGCGAGGCGCACGCGACCGCGCTGAAGGACGACGGCCAGGTCGACCTGACGGCCGTGATGCAACCTTCCGTACAGAAATAAATGACGCAGTGGATGACGCAAGCGGCGGTCGGCCGATGAGGCCGGGGATCAGACGGCTCGCCGCCGTATTGCCGTGGGCACTGGCGGGCGGGTTGGCGACGGCGGTGACGCTCGTCGCGCTCGCGCCGGCGGCATGGATCGCGCCGCAGTTCGCGCGCGCGACCGGCGGACACGTGAATCTCGTCGACCCGGACGGGTCGCTGTGGCACGGCTCGGGCACGCTGATGCTCGCGCCGGGCGCCGACCAGAGCGCGGCGACGCTGCTGCCGGGCCGGGTCGAATGGACCACGCGCTTCTGGCCGCTGCTGACGGGGCGCGTGCAGATGCGCATGCGGCAGACCGAGGCGATGCCCGATGCCGTGACGCTCGATGCGACATGGCGCGGCGCGGTGCTGTCGGCGGGCACGATGGCCGTGCCCGCATCGCTGCTCGCGGGGCTCGGCACGCCGTTCAACACGCTCGACCTGCAGGGCGACGTGCGGATCGGCTGGAGCGACTGGCGCCTGTTCGGCAGCAACGCGTTCGGCCAGCTGACGGTGACGATCGACTCGATGAGTTCGCGCGTGTCGCGCGTGAAGCCGCTCGGTTCGTACCGCGCGGTGCTGCAGGCGAAGGGCGCGGGCGCCGATCTCGACCTGTCGACGACGCAGGGCCCGCTGTTTCTCGACGGCCACGGCAGCTTCGGCCCCGGCCAGGGATCGTTCCGCGGCACCGCGCATGCGGCGCCCGAGCAGCAGGCGAACCTCGCCGGGCTGCTGAACCTGCTCGGCCACCCGATCGGCAACAACGCGGTGTCGCTGATCTTCGGCGACGCGCAGCGCTGACGCGCGCGTCGCCCGCTGCCCTTACTTCTGCGCGAGCGGCGTCGCGGCCGCGCCGGATGCCGGCAGGGGGGCCGGCGCCGCCATGCCGCCGTTCTCGCGCGCGAGGTCCGACACGTCCCAACCGCCGCCGAGCGCCTTCACGAGCCCGACCGACGACACCATCCGCTGGCCGGCGATCGTCGCGAGCTTCTGCTGCGCGGTGAACGCGGTGGTCTGCGCGGTCAGCACGTTCAGGTACGCGACCGTGCCGGCCTTGTACTGGTTCGTGACGATCGCGAGCGAGTGTTCGGCGCTGTCGACGGCCTGCCGCTGCACGTCGATTTCCTGCGCGAGGATGCGCTGCGACGCGAGGTTGTCCTCGACGTCCTGGAAGGCGGTGAGCACCGCGAGGCGATACGCGGCGACATCCTGGTCGTAGGTCGCGCGCGCGGCATCGGTCTGCGCGGCGCGCAGCCCGGCATCGAACAGCGTGGCCGCGAGCTGCGGGCCGACCGTCCAGAAACGCGCCGGCAGCGTGAACAGCTGCGACCACACCGAGCTCTGGAAGCCGCCGGTGGCCGACAGCGTGAGCGTGGGGAAGAACGCCGCGATCGCGACGCCGATCTGCTCGTTCGCGGCCGCCGCGCGGCGTTCGGCCGCCGCGATGTCCGGCCGGCGTTCGAGGATCGTGGACGGCACGTCGACCGGCGTGATCGGCGGTTCGGCCGCGAGCGGGTTCGGCGGCAGCGAGAAGGTCGACGCCGGTTCGCCGATCAGCGTCGCGATCGCGTGCTCGTACTGCGCGCGCGCGACGCCATTGTCGATCTGCGCGGCCTGCGCGCTCTGCAGCTGCGTCTGCGCCTGGATCACGTCGGCGCGCGCGGCGACGCCCTGCGCGTACTGGTTCTGCGTGAGCTTCAGCGACTGTTCGTACGACTTCACGGTGTCGTCGAGCAGCTTTTGCAGCGCGTCGGACGTGCGCAGCTGGAAATAGGTCTGCGCGAGCAGCGCCTGCTGCGACAGCCGCGCGTTCGCGAGATCGGCCGCCGCCGCCGCTTCGCCGGCGCGCTGCGCGCTGACGGTGCGGCTCACCTTGCCCCACAGGTCGGGCTCCCAGCTCGCATCGAGGCCGACGCTGTAGCTGTTGTTGATCGACCCGGACGACCCGCTGCCGAAACTCGACGAGCCCGAGGACACCGACGTGCGCGGCGTGCGGGCGCGCGAGCCCGACGCGGTCAGCCCGACCGTCGGGAAATACGCGGCGCGGGCTTCGGTGACGAGCGCGCGTGCCTGCCGGTAGGCGGCCGCCGATTGCGCGATGGTCTGGTTCGAGGCGTTGAGCTTGCCGATCAGCGCGTCGAGCTGCGGATCGTTGTAGACCGTCCACCACGGGCCGCGGTCGGTGCGGTCGGCCGGTTGCGCGACCTTCCAGCCGGCCGGCGCTTCCTTGAAGGCTGCGGGAATCGACGTGTCGGGCCGGTGGTAGTCGGGCCCGACGGCGCAGCCGGCGAGCAGCACGGCCGTCGCGACGGCGACGGCGGCGCTCAGCGGGCGAAGGGCGCGCGGGAGGGAGGCGTACGGCATGGTGGTTTTCCTGTCTGGGCGTGACGGCCGGCGAGCGGCGTCGCGCGATGCGGTCGTCATGCCGCTGGCGGACAAATGGTAACTGACGGCGGGGAAGCCGCGCAGCCCTAAGGGTACGGTGCGCGCGGGCCGGATTGTGTTACCGGCGCGGCCGGCCGGTTTACCGGCCATTACGGATCGCTTGCGGGAAGACGGGCGTGCGGCGCCGGCCACGCGTGGCGCGGCGGGCGCCCGGCCGGATCAGACGGGAAAACGGGGGCGGGGCGACGTCAGTGGCAGCGCGCCGGCACCGGGATGGGCTCAGCGGCGGCGCGCCATGTCGACGGCTCCGTGGCGGCCGGCTGGCTCGTGCGGCGGGCGCCGCCCTTCGCGTTGCGCTGCCGGCGATGATCGAACCAGGCGAACCCGAGCGCCGCGAGCGAGCCGCCCGGCACGACCAGCATCGTCACGTACAGCGCGATCTTCCAGCCGCGGTGCGGCCCGGAAAACACATGATGAGCGGTATCGGTCAGGTTGCGGCGCAGCGCGCCGGCGGCATTTTTCAGGAACAGCATCGCGAACATCCTCGGGTGCCCGGCAGCGCGGGCGCATCGGTCAGAACATAGTCTCCGGCAGTGCAACATGCACGTCGTAACTGGTTGCCTCAAATAATATTGACTAAGCAATCATTTTTCAAGATACTGGGCGCGTTTTAACCTGAAACGCACTATTGCTGCGCGCGCAATCGTATGACCGGCGGCCTCTACGATCCCGAGAACATCGCGCTGGAAACGAGCCTCGGCTATTACCTGTCGAAGGCGAAGCAGGCGCTCGTCGAGCGGATGGATCGCGCGCTCGAGCCGCTCGACCTCACCGCGCAGCAGATCGGCGTGATCCTGCTGCTGTCGCGCGGTTATGCGCGCACGCCGTTCGAGCTGTCGCGCAAGATGTCGTACGACAGCGGCTCGATGACGCGCATGCTCGACCGGCTCGAACGCAAGGGGCTGATCGCCCGCTCGCGCAGCGAGCAGGATCGCCGGATGATCGAGCTGACGCTGACCGAGCGCGGCGCCGACGCGGCCCGCGCGCTGCCGTCGCTGGTCGCGACCGTGCTCAACGCACAGCTCGACGGCTTCTCGGCCGACGAACTCGCGACGCTCACCGGCCTGCTGCAGCGCTTCATCGCCAACGGGCCCGGCTCGACCGGCTGCCCGAAACCCGACGAAGACGCCTGACGCGCGCGGAGGCCCCATGTCTAGGTTAAGCATTCGCTTATTTCTCTGTCTGGGCAGAAGATGACAGGACACGCGCTGCGCTTTTCCCCTTTTTCGTTCCACCCGGCCGGGTTGCGCTGCGTCGCACGCCCGTGCGTTGTGCCGGCGCGTCGTGCGCGCCACCTCTAGGAGATTCCGATGTCCGCCACCACGGCATCCGCCGCCTCCCCCGCCGCCGAACCCGCGCCGCTGTCCGGCGGGACGCTCGCGCTGCTCACCATCGGGCTCGCGCTCGGCACCTTCATGGAAGTGCTCGACACGTCGATCGCGAACGTCGCGGTGCCGACCATCTCGGGCAGCCTCGGTGTCGCGACCAGCGAAGGCACGTGGGTGATCTCGTCGTATTCGGTCGCGTCCGCGATCGCGGTGCCGCTCACCGGCTGGCTCGCGCGGCGGGTCGGCGAGGTGCGGCTGTTCACGCTGTCGGTGCTCGCGTTCACGATCGCGTCGGCGCTGTGCGGCTTCGCGACCAACTTCGAGACGCTGATCGCGTTCCGGCTGCTGCAAGGCCTCGTGTCGGGGCCGATGGTGCCGCTGTCGCAGACGATCCTGATGCGCAGCTACCCGCCCGCGAAGCGCGGGCTCGCGCTCGGGCTATGGGCGATGACGGTGATCGTCGCGCCGATCTTCGGCCCGTTGCTGGGCGGCTGGATCAGCGACAACTACACGTGGCCGTGGATCTTCTACATCAACCTGCCGATCGGCGTCTTCTCCGCGGCCTGCGCGTATTTCCTGCTGCGCGGCCGCGAGACGAAGACGTCAAAGCAGCGGATCGACGCGATCGGCCTCGCGCTGCTCGTGATCGGCGTGTCGTGCCTGCAGATGATGCTCGACCTCGGCAAGGACCGCGACTGGTTCAACTCGTCGTTCATCGTCGCGCTCGCGCTGATCGCGGTCGTGTCGCTCGCGTTCATGCTCGTGTGGGAGGCGACCGAGAAGGAGCCGGTGGTCGACCTGTCGCTCTTCAAGGACCGCAACTTCGCGCTCGGTGCGCTGATCATCTCGTTCGGCTTCATGGCGTTCTTCGGCTCGGTCGTGATCTTCCCGCTGTGGCTGCAGACCGTGATGGGCTACACGGCCGGCAAGGCCGGCCTCGCGACCGCGCCCGTCGGGCTGCTCGCGCTCGTGCTGTCGCCGCTGATCGGCCGCAACATGCACCGGCTCGACCTGCGGATGGTCGCGAGCTTCGCGTTCATCGTGTTCGCGGGCGTGTCGCTGTGGAACGCGACGTTCACGCTCGACGTGCCGTTCAACCACGTGATCCTGCCGCGGCTCGTGCAGGGGATCGGCGTCGCGTGCTTCTTCGTGCCGATGACGACGATCACGCTGTCGAGCATCTCCGACGAGCGGCTCGCGAGCGCGTCGGGGCTGTCGAACTTCCTGCGCACGCTGTCCGGCGCAATCGGCACCGCGGCCAGCTCGACGTTCTGGGAGAACGACGCGATCTACCATCATGCGCGGCTGTCGGAATCGGTGAGCATCTACGCGCAGAACACGACCGACTACCAGGGCGCGCTCGCGCAGCTCGGCATCGTCGGGCAGACGGCCAACGCGCAGCTCAACCAGCTCGTCACGCAGCAGGGCTTCATGATGGCCACCAACGACTTCTTCCACCTGTCGGCGGTGATGTTCATCGCGCTGGCGGCGCTCGTGTGGATCACGAAACCGAGGAAGGGCGCGGGGCCGGCGATGGGGCACTGAGGGCGGCATCGCGACCCGTTCGACCGGCTGCTGGTTGCCCAGGCGGCTTCGGAAGGCATCACGCGACTCACGCACGACCCCACGGTGGCCCGGTATCCGGGCCCGATTCGACACGTCCGATCGCGCCGCACGCAGGGCCGGCCGTCACTCCCGCGCCCGCAGCCCGCCGAACGCCAGATCGTCGCCGGGCGCGATCGGCAGCGTCGCCCGAGCGACGTCGAGCCACGCACGCGCCGCGTGCGACAGGTAGCCCTTCTTCAGCCAGCCGAGCGCGATCGCCCACGTGATTTCCGGCTCGACGATCGGCCGGCACGTGAACTGGCCCACGTCGAGCCGCCGGCAATACGGCTCGGGCAGCAGCGCGATGCCGACGCCCGCATGCACGAGCGCGGCCATGAAATCCCAGTGGCCGCTGCGGCTCACGATCGACGGCGTGAAGCCCGCCTGCCGGCACGCATCGAGCACCGCGTCGTGCAGCGCGAGGCTCTCCGCATAGAACACGAACGACTCGCGCGCCAGGTCGGCGAGCGGCACGGCCGCGTGGTCCTCCCAGCGCGACTCGCGCGGCGCGACGAGCCACAGCGGCGCGCGCACCATCGGCAGCCGCTCGAACGTGCCGGGATCGACCGGTTCCAGCAACCCACCGAGCTCCAGCTCGCCCGACGTGAGCGCGGCCTCGATCATCCGTGCGCCCTGTTCGAACAGCTTCAGCTCGATGTTCGGATAGCGCTGCTTGTATGCGGCGATGATCGGCGTGAACAGCGAGCCGCCGAGCGGCGGGATGCCGATCGTCAGCTCGCCGCGGCCGAGCGTGCCGAGATCGTTCAGCTCCGACTGCAGCTGCGCCTGCGCGGCGAGCACGTCCTGGCCGCGCTGGAACACGATCCGCCCCGCATCGGTCAGCACCATCTGGCGGCCGTCGCGCAGCAGCAGCGGCGAACCGATCTCGTCCTCGAGCGCCTTCACCATCTTGCTGATGGTCGGCTGCGTGACGAACAGCTTGTCGGCCGCCGCCGTGAAGCTCTGCTGGCGAACCACCTCGACGAAGTACCGCAGCGCGCGCAATTCCATCGACATCTCCCCAAATTGGTGCGGAAAGCCCAAACCGAATTCCGAATTGGAATGATAAGGATAGAGACAAGTCATTTTATTTATGGTTAGGGGAAACCCTATACTCACACCATCGACGCACTATTCCGTATGGAGCCCGCCATGACCAAGCCGACCGCCGCTGCCGCTTCCGGCAGCCTTGCGCATACGGGCCGGATCGCGCTGCAGGCCGCCGCGCTCGGCGCGCTGTGGATGGCCGTCGACTGGGCCGTGCGCAAGGTCGGCCTGCCGATTCCGTCCGGCGTGATCGGCCTCGCGGTGCTCCTCGTGCTGCTGTTCTCGGGCCGCGTCGCGCCCGCGTGGGTGAAGGACGGCGCGAACTGGCTGCTGTCCGACATGCTGCTGTTCTTCGTGCCGGCCGCCGTCGCGGCCGTGCAGTACGGCGGGCTGTTCCGCGAGGACGGCTGGCGCATCGCGCTGGTGATGCTCGCCGGCACCGCGTTCGTGATGGTGGCGGTGGCCGTCGCGGTCGATCTCGCCGCAAAGCTCGAACGCCGGTTCGCCGCGCAGCGCGTGTTCGCCGAACGCCGCCGCGCGCGCCTGAGCGCCGTGTCCGCGCACTGAGCCGGAGCCGACCATGCTCGCCGCGCTATCGAACCTGCCCGCCGACCGCGTGAACACCGCGATCTCCCTCGGCTGCTTCGTGCTGACGGTCGTGCTGTACTTCGTGTCGAAGCGGCTCTATGCGTACAAGAAGACGCTGCTGTTCTCGCCGCTCGTGTTCGTGCCGGGCGTGCTGGTGCTGCTGGTGCTGCTGACCGGCATCCCTTATTCGGTCTACTTCCGCGATACGCGCTGGCTGATGTGGCTGCTCGGGCCGGCGACGATCGCGTTCGCGGTGCCGATCTATGAATATCGCGACCTGATCCGCCGCCACTGGCTGTCGCTGTCGGTCGGCGTCGCGGTCGGGATCACCGCGGGCGTATGCGGGTCGCTGCTGCTCGCGAAGCTGCTGCACCTGTCGCCCGAGCTGCAGCGCTCGCTGATGACGCGCTCGGTGTCGACGCCGTTCGCGCTCGCCGTGTCGGACAAGATCCACGCGCCGAAGGACCTCACGGCCCTCTTCGTGATCGCGACCGGCCTCTGCGGGATGCTGCTCGGCGAGCTCGTGCTCGCACTCGTGCCGATGCGCACCCGGCTCGCGCGCGGCGCGCTGTTCGGCGCGGCCGCCCACGGCGTGGGCACCGCGAAGGCGCGCGAGATCGGCAGCGAGGAAGGCGTCGTGTCGAGCCTGACGATGATGATCGCGGGCGTCGCGATGGTGCTGATCGCGCCGCTGCTCACGCTGCTGCCGATCTGACACCCCCGCGCCGGCCGGCCGGCCGACGCCCGCCCGGCGCGCCGTCCCGCCGCGCTCCGCCGGCCCCGCTGCCCAGCATCCGGCCGACACCCGGCCGACAATCGGCTGAGATAGCCGCAAATCCCCCCTCTTTTCCGCCCATCGGGCTCGGCCCGGATGCCGAACAATGCATGCTACGAGACATCACGCACGCATTCACATGGCCTCCACGACTGCAAACCCGACCGCCGACAAGCCGGCTTCGTCCGGCAAGTTCAAGCGCATCGCGCTCATCGCCGTCATCGCGCTGGGCGCGGCCGCCGCCGCCGCCGGCGGCATGTACGTGTTCCTGAGCAAGGCGGGCGTCGGCCATGCGAGCGCGCCGGCCGAGCCGCCGCCGCTGGCCGCGCCGGTGTTCTTCCCGCTCGACCCGCTGACCGTGAACCTGCAGTCCGACGACGGCATGCAGCACTACCTGCGCGTCGGCCTGTCGCTGAAGCTCACCGATCCGAAGGCGCAGGAGCAACTGACCGCGCGGATGCCGGAGATCCGCAGCCGGATCCTGCTCGCGCTGTCGAACAAGCATCCCGAGGAACTCGCGACGCCGGACGGCAAACGCTCGCTCGCGAAGGAACTGCGGGACCTGATCGAGCAGCCGACGCAGCCGGGCAACCAGCGCGCGAAGGTCGACGACGTGCTGTTCACCGAATTCGTCGTCCAGTAACGCGGCCGCCAAAGGAGCGCGTATGGGTCACCAGGAGTTCATGTCCCAGGAGGAGGTCGATGCCCTCCTCAAGGGCGTCACGGGCGAAGCCGATTCGGTCGACGAGCAGCGCGACACATCGGGCGTCCGCCCCTACAACATCGCGACGCAGGAGCGGATCGTCCGCGGCCGGATGCCCGGCCTCGAGATCATCAACGACCGCTTCGCGCGCCTGCTGCGGATCGGCATCTTCAACTTCATGCGGCGCACGGCGGAAATCTCCGTCAGCCAGGTGAAGGTGCAGAAGTACAGCGAGTTCACCCGCAACCTGCCGATCCCGACGAACCTGAACCTGGTGCACGTGAAGCCGCTGCGCGGCACGTCGCTGTTCGTGTTCGACCCGAACCTCGTGTTCTTCGTCGTCGACAACCTGTTCGGCGGCGACGGGCGCTTCCACACGCGCGTCGAGGGCCGCGACTTCACGGCCACCGAGCAGCGGATCATCGGCAAGCTGCTGAACCTCGTGTTCGAGCACTACACGACCGCATGGAAGAGCGTGCGGCCGCTGCAGTTCGAATTCGTGCGCTCGGAAATGCACACGCAGTTCGCGAACGTCGCGACGCCGAACGAGATCGTGATCGTCACGCAGTTCTCGATCGAGTTCGGGCCGACGGGCGGCACGCTGCACATCTGCATGCCGTATTCGATGGTCGAGCCGATCCGCGACGTGCTCGCGTCGCCGATCCAGGGCGAGGCGCTCGAAGTCGACCGCCGCTGGGTGCGCGTGCTGTCGCAGCAGGTGCAGGCCGCCGAGGTCGAGCTGACCGCGAATCTCGCCGAGATCTCGTCGACCTTCGAGAAGATCCTGAACCTGCGCGCGGGCGACGTGCTGCCGCTGGAGATCGAGGACACGATCACCGCGAAGGTCGACGGCGTGCCGGTGATGGAATGCGGCTACGGAATTTTCAATGGTCAATACGCATTGCGCGTGCAGAAGATGATCAGCGCGGGCGATACGATGAAGGAAGGTGGATATGAGTGAGCTGAACCAGACGCCCGACGACGACATCCAGGCGATGGCCGACGCGGCCCTCGCGGCTTCGGCCGGCGACGCGCAGGCGGCCCCGGCCGCGGCGGAGGAAGATCCCGGCCTGGACGACTGGGCGGCCGCACTCGCCGAGCAGAACCAGCAGCCGGTGCAGGCGGGCGCGACGGGCGCCGGCGTGTTCCAGCCGCTGTCGAAGGCCGCCGCGAGCTCGACGCACAACGACATCGAGATGATCCTCGACATCCCGGTCAAGATGACCGTGGAGCTCGGCCGCACGAAGATCGCGATCCGCAACCTGTTGCAGCTCGCGCAGGGTTCCGTCGTCGAGCTCGACGGCCTCGCCGGCGAGCCGATGGACGTGCTCGTGAACGGCTGCCTGATCGCGCAGGGCGAGGTCGTGGTCGTCAACGACAAGTTCGGCATCCGCCTGACCGACATCATCACGCCGGCCGAACGCATCCGGAAGCTGAATCGATGACCGTCGTGAAGCCCGGCCGCCGCGTGCGCAACGCGATTGCAGCGGCGGCGCCTGCCGTCGCCGCATCGCTCGCGTGCACGCCGGCCGGGGCCGCCGACATGAACGCGGTGAACCATGCCGGCTCGATCGCATCGAGCGTGATGGTCGGCTCGGCCGCGCCGTCGCTCGGCATCGGCGCGGTGCTGCAGACGCTCGTCGGGCTCGCGGTCGTGATCGGCCTCGTGTTCGCATGCGCATGGCTCGCGCGCCGCTTCGGCTTCCAGCCCGCGCGGCGCGGCGGCCCACTGAAAGTCGTGTCGAGCGTCGCGGTCGGCGCGAAGGAAAACGCGACGATCGTCGAGATCGGCGACACCTGGCTCGTGCTCGGCGTCGCGCCGGGCAACGTGCGCCTGCTGCATTCGCTGCCGGCCGGCTCGGCTTCGGCCACTGCAACGGCGCCGGCTTCGGCCGACGCGCCCGCCGGCGGCAACCCGTCCGACGGCGGCCTGCCCGGCACGTTCGGCTCGCGGTTCCGCGACGCGCTCGCGGGCGAAGCCGTGAAGCGCCTCGGTCGCGGCAAGGACCGCTGACATGGCGCCGCGCCCTCTTTCCGTCTCCGCATTCCGATGAAACACGCATTCCTGCGTCGCGCGGCGCGCGTCGCGCCCGTGCTGATCCTCTGCCTCGCCCCGGCGCTCGCCTGCGCGCAGGCGAACGGCCTGCCCGCGTTCAACGCGAGCCCGGGCCCGCACGGCGGCACCACCTATTCGCTGAGCGTGCAGACGATGCTGCTGCTCACGATGCTGTCGTTCCTGCCGGCGATGCTGCTGATGATGACGAGCTTCACGCGCATCATCATCGTGCTGTCGCTGCTGCGCCAGGCGCTCGGCACCGCGACGACGCCGCCGAACCAGGTGCTCGTCGGCCTCGCGATGTTCCTCACCTTCTTCGTGATGTCGCCGGTGCTCGACCGTGCGTACAACGACGGCTACAAGCCGTTCTCCGACGGCTCGATGCCGATGGAGCAGGCCGTGCAGCGCGGCGTCGCGCCGTTCAAGACCTTCATGCTGAAGCAGACCCGCGAGACCGACCTCGCGCTGTTCGCGAAGATCTCGAAGGCCGCGCCGATGCAGGGCCCCGAGGACGTGCCGCTGTCGCTGCTGGTGCCCGCGTTCGTCACGAGCGAACTGAAGACCGGCTTCCAGATCGGCTTCACGGTCTTCATCCCGTTCCTGATCATCGACATGGTCGTCGCGAGCGTGCTGATGTCGATGGGGATGATGATGGTGTCGCCGTCCACCGTGTCGCTGCCGTTCAAGCTGATGCTGTTCGTGCTGGTCGACGGCTGGCAGTTGCTGATCGGCTCGCTCGCGCAGAGCTTCACCTAAGCGGCGGAGGATTCGCGCGATGACGCCCGAACAAGTGATGACCCTCGCGCACCAGGCGATGATGATCGGCCTGCTGCTCGCGGCCCCGCTGCTGCTGGTCGCGCTCGTGGTCGGCCTCGTCGTGAGCCTGTTCCAGGCCGCGACGCAGATCAACGAATCGACGCTGTCGTTCATCCCGAAGCTGCTCGCGGTCGCCGCGACGCTCGTGATCGCCGGCCCGTGGATGCTGACGACGATGCTCGACTACCTGCGCCAGACGCTGCTGCACGTCGCGACGCTCGGCGCCGGCTGAGCCGCGCGCACCGCCCGGCGGCCATGTTCTCGGTTACCTACGCGCAGCTCAACGGCTGGCTCACCGCCTTCCTGTGGCCGTTCGTGCGGATGCTCGCGCTCGTCGCGACGGCGCCCGTCGTCGGCCACGCGTCGGTGCCCGTGCGCGTGAAGATCGGCATTGCCGCGTTCATGGCGCTGGTCGTCGCGCCGACGCTCGGCGCGATGCCGGACGTCACCGTGTTCTCCGCGCAGGGCATCTGGATCGTCGTCACGCAGTTCCTGATCGGCATCGCGATGGGCTTCACGATGCAGCTCGTGTTCGCGGCCGTCGAGGCGGCCGGCGACTTCATCGGGCTGTCGATGGGGCTCGGTTTCGCGACTTTCTTCGATCCGCATTCGAACGGGGCGACACCGGTGCTGGGCCGCTTCCTGAACGCGATCGCGATGCTCGCGTTCCTCGCGGTGGACGGCCACCTGCAGGTGTTCGCGGCGCTCGCCGCATCGTTCCAGTCGCTGCCGGTGTCGGCCGACCTGCTGCACGCGCCCGGCTGGCGCACGCTCGCCGCGTTCGGCGCGACCGTGTTCGAGATGGGGCTGCTGCTCGCGCTGCCGGTCGTCACCGCGCTGCTGATCGCGAACCTCGCGCTCGGCATCCTGAACCGCGCGGCGCCGCAGATCGGCGTATTCCAGGTCGGCTTCCCCGTCACGATGCTCGTCGGGCTGTTGCTCGTGCAACTGATGATCCCGAACCTCGTGCCGTTCGTGTCGCACCTGTTCGACATGGGGCTCGATGCGATGGGGCGGACGCTGACCGGCTGGCGCTAGCCGCATCCGGCTCCCGTTGCTGGAAAACCCCTAAAGGAATCGCCGGCCCGCGAAAGGTAGCGGAAGGTTTCGCGTCCCTATACTCGTCGTGACGATGCAGCACGCATCGCGCCAGACGAATACAACGAACGGAGACGACCCGATGCGACCCATCCTGCGCACCCTCGCCGTGGCAGCCAGCCTGAGCTGCGCGCTTGCCGCTCACCCCGCTTTCGCCGACGACGGCGGCAAGATCACGATCATGGTCGGCGGGATCGCGAAGCTGATCTACCTGCCCGCGCGGCTCACGCAGGAGCTCGGCTACTTCAAGGCCGAAGGGCTCGATGTCGAGCTGCTGTCGCAGCCGGCCGGCGTCGACGCCGAGAACGAGCTGCTGGCGGGCGCCGTACAGGGCGTCGTCGGCTTCTACGACCACACGATCGACCTGCAGAGCAAGGGCAAGGACGTGAAGGCGATCGCCGTGTTCGGCCAGGTGCCGGGCGAAGTCGAGATGGTGTCGACCAAGGCCGCGCCGACGTTCAAGTCGATGGCCGACGCGAAGGGCAAGACGCTCGGCGTGACGGGCCTCGGCTCGTCGACGAGCTTCCTCACGCAATACCTTGCACTGCAGCACGGCGTGCCGTCGACGCAGTACACGATGCTGCCGGTCGGCGCCGACGCGAGCTTCATCGCCGCGATCAAGCAGGGCCGCATCGATGCCGGCATGACGACCGAGCCGACGGTGTCCGCGCTCGAGAAGATGGGCGACGCGAAGGTGCTGGTCGACCTGCGCACGCTGGAAGGCACGCGCGCCGCGCTCGGCGGCACCTACCCGGCCGCGAGCCTGTACGTGCAGTCCGCGTGGGCCGATGCGCACAAGGCGGAAGCGACCAAGCTCGCGCACGCGTTCGCGAAGACGATGCAGTTCATCCACACGCACAGCGCCGAGGACATCGCCGCGAAGATGCCGGCCGACTACCAGAAGGACAAGGCGCTGTACGTGTCCGCGCTGAAGGCGTCGCTGCCGATGTATACGGCCGACGGCAGGATGCCGGCCGACGGCCCCGCGACCGTGCTGAAGGTGCTGTCCGCGTTCAACCCGTCGGTGAAGGGCAAGCACATCGACCTCGCGCGCACCTTCACGAACGATTTCGTGAACGCGAAGTAACGCGCGGCGCCGGCGGCGGCGATCCCGCCGCCGTGCGCTCCCCCGTTCCGGTCCGGCTGGCCGGCCCGGCGTCGCCACGCTGCGACGCCCTCTTCACCCGCAGGACGAATGCGATGAACCAGGCAGTCTCCCCGAGCACACCGGCGATCGAGTTTCGCAACGTGTCGTGCCGCTTCATTTCGCCGGAAGGCAAGGCCACCGTCGCGCTGCGCGACTTCAGCATGAGCGTCGCGCGCGGCGAGTTCATCGCGATCGTCGGGCCGACCGGCTGCGGCAAGTCCACGACGCTGAACCTGATCACCGGGCTGCTCAAGCCCGTGTCGGGCGAAGTGCGCGTGATGGGCCGTCCGGTCGACGGGATCGACCCGCGCATCGGCTTCGTGTTCCAGGCCGACGCGGTGTTCCCGTGGCGCAACGTGATCGACAACGTCGCGGCGGGCCCGCTGTTTCGCGGCCGCTCGAAGGACGTCGCGTATGCGCAGGCCGAGGAATGGATCCGCAAGGTCGGCCTCGACAAGTTCACGAAGCACTACCCGCACCAGTTGTCCGGCGGGATGAGGAAGCGCGTCGCGCTCGCGCAGACCTTCATCAACCAGCCGGAAATCCTGCTGATGGACGAGCCGTTCTCCGCGCTCGACATGCAGACGCGCACGCTGATGCAGGACGAGCTGCTGCAGCTCTGGTCCGCGAACAAGGGCTCGGTCGTGTTCGTCACGCACGATCTCGAAGAGGCGATCGCGCTCGCCGACCGCGTGTTCGTGCTGACCGCGCGCCCCGCGACGCTCAAGCGCGTATACGAGATCGACCTGCCGCGCCCGCGCGTCACGTCGGAGATCCGCTACGACACGCGCTTCATCGAAATTTCCAAGGACATCTGGCACGACCTGCGCGAAGAAGTGCAGATCGGCTGACGCATACGCCGCACGGCAAGGACAGCAAGGACAGCAAGGACAGGAGCATGACCGACATGACGCTTCCCCCCACCGCCATTCCGGCGACGACGCTCGAGGACGACGAGCGCGCCGCGCAACGCCGGCTGCGACGCCGGCGCAACCTGATCGTCACGCTGCGGATCGCCGTGCTGGTCGTCGTGCTGGGCGGGTGGGAACTCGCCGCGCGGCTCAAGTGGATCGATCCGTTCTTCTTCTCGATGCCGTCGCTGATCTTCGAGCAGATCCGCGACTGGTTCGTGAACGGCACGTCGCAGGGCCCGCTGCTCACGCAGGTATGGGTCACCCTCGAGGAAACCGGGATCGGCTTCGTGATCGGCTCGGTCGCCGGCGTGATCTGCGGGATCGTGCTCGGCCGCAACAAGCTGATGGCCGACGTGTTCGGCCTGTACATCCAGATCGCGAACTCGATCCCGCGCGTCGTGCTCGGCTCGATCTTCGTGATCGCGCTCGGCCTCGGGATGGCGTCGAAGATCGCGCTGGCCGTCGTGATGGTGTTCTTCGTCGTGTTCGGCAACGCGTTCCAGGGCGTGCGCGAAGCCGACCGCTACCTGATCGCGAATGCGCAGATCCTCGGTGCGTCGCGCCGGCAGATCACCACGGCCGTCGTGATCCCGTCCGCGCTGAGCTGGATTCTCGCGAGCCTGCACGTGAGTTTCGGCTTCGCGCTGGTCGGCGCGGTGGTCGGCGAATTCCTGGGTTCCAAGCAGGGCATCGGGCTGCTAATCTCCACCGCCCAGGGCGCGTTCAACGCGAGCGGCGTGTTCGCGGCGATGATCGTGCTGGCCGTGGTCGCGCTGGCCGCCGACTACCTGCTGACCTGGCTCGAGAAGCGGCTGTTGAAGTGGCGGCCCGCGGCGTTCTGAACGCCGTCGGTGCACGCCTGACATGACACTTCCGACCGCGCCGGCGACCCCGGCGCGGTTCGGCATTGCGGAGAAGGAGCACAACGGGATGGCGCACAGCCTGCGCGGGCGGCTGCTGTGGTGGCTGCTGCTGCCGCTCGCGGTGTTCGTGCTGATCGCGGGCGCGATGTCGTACGACACCGCGCGGACCACGGCCGGGCTCGTGCAGGACAGCGCGCTCGTCGCATCGGCGCGCACGATCGGCGAGGACGTCGAATGGCGCAACGGACGGCCGATGGCCGACGTGCCGCCGGCCGCGCTGGAGATCTTCGAGTCGCCGTCGGGCGATTCGGTGTTCTACAAGGTGATCGACGGCCACGAGCGCCTGCTCGCCGGCAACCCGGCGCTCGAGCTGCCCGCGCGGCACGGCGTCGAGCCGACGCTGTACGACACGTCGCTCGACGGCGTGCCGCTGCGCGCGGTGGCCTACGATCGCCAGCTGTACGACGAGGGACAGGTCGAGACGGTCACGGTGGTCGTCGCGAAGACGACGCGCTCGCACGGCGCGATGGTCGCGACGATCTGGCGGCCGCAGCTCGTGCGGCTGTCGCTGATGCTGGTGCTCGCGGTGGTGCTCGTGACTCTCGGCCTCACGTTCGAGCTGCGTCCGCTGATGAAGCTGAAGGACGACGTGGCCGACCGCGGGCCGATGGAGCTGGAGCCGATCCGCCCCGAGCGGCTGCAGCACGAACTGCGGCCGATCGTCGACGCGATCAACCAGTGCATCGCGCGGCTCAACATGCACACCGCCACGCAGCGCCGCTTCATCGCGGATGCGGCGCACCAGCTGCGCACGCCGATCGCGGTGCTCGATACGCAGATCCAGTATGCGCAGCAGCGCGGGCACGACGATCCTGAGCTGGCGGCGGTGCTCGACAGCATGCAGCGCAGCAGCCGCAAGATGGCCGACGTGACCGACAAGCTGCTGCTGCTCGCGCATGCGGAAGCGACGCCGTCGACGCTCCTGACCCATCGCATCGATCTCGCGGCCGTGGTGTCGAGCGTGCTGGAGGAGACGATCGTGCTTGCGCAGCGGCGCGACATCGACCTCGGCGCCGATCTCGGCGAGCGGCTCGACGTCGCCGGCAGCGACAGCCTGCTGACCGCGCTGGTGATGAACCTCGTCGACAACGCGGTGCGCTACACGCAGCCGGGCGGCTGCGTGACCGTCTGCGCGCGGCGCGACGGCGACGCGGTCGTGCTCGACGTGGTCGACAACGGCCCCGGCATCCCGGCCGAAGCGCGGCCGCACGTGTTCAAGCGGTTCTACCGCGTGTCGGCCGACACCGAGGGCTCGGGCCTCGGGCTCGCGATCGTGCGCGAGATCGCGCAAGCGCACGGCGGCAGCGCGTCGCTTGCGCCGGGGCCCGGCAATCGCGGTATCGTCGTGACCGTACGGCTGCCCGCCTACGATTGAAGAGAAAGCCGTCATGAAACTCCTGCTGGTCGAAGACAACGCCGAACTCGCGCACTGGATCGTGAACCTGCTGCGCGGCGAGGATTTCGCGGTCGACTGCGTCGGCGACGGCGAACGCGCGGACACCGTGCTGAAGACCGAACGCTACGACGCCGTGCTGCTCGACATGCGGCTGCCCGGCATCAGCGGCAAGGAGGTGCTCGCGCGGCTGCGGCGCCGCAACGACAACGTGCCGGTGCTGATGCTGACCGCGCACGGTTCGGTCGACGACAAGGTCGACTGCTTCGGCGCGGGCGCCGACGATTACGTCGTGAAGCCGTTCGAGTCGCGCGAACTCGTCGCGAGAATCCGCGCGCTGATCCGCCGGCAGGCCGGCGTCGGCACGACGCAGCTCGTGTGCGGCGACCTCGTCTACGCATTCGGCACGCGCGAATTCCGCTGCGGCGAAACGGTGCTGGCGCTGCGCCGCCGCGAGCATGCGATCCTCGAAACGCTGATGCTGCAGCAGAACAAGACGGTGTCGAAGGCGCGGCTGATGGACAGCGTGTTCGCGCTCGACGACGAGCCGAGCGCCGACGCGATCGACATCTACATCCACCGGCTGCGCAAGCATCTCGCGGGCAGCACGGCCGAAATCATCACGTTGCGCGGGCTCGGTTACATCCTGCGCATGAAGAGCACGCAGGACTGACGGGCGCGCTCCCGTCGCACGAAACGTCGATTCGTAGCACGAAAGGTTGACCAGGCCAGCCGGATGCCCGGCAGGCCCGCTTGCGCGCGCCCGCCCGATCCGTGATGGTCGCGCGTTCGGTGTTTTCACCGATCCGATTGTTGCATCCGGGAAAGCGTCGTGAAGGATTGCACGCTCTACGATGCTACGCGTCGGCCCTCTCGCTGTGGCCGGCAAGAGTCGGCATAGGCATACATTACGTACTGCCAACGACCAGATTTCAATGCGGCAGCTCGGAGGAGACGATCTTGAAACGAAAAACCCTTGCCCTTTCCCTCGCGGCGGCCGGCCTGTGCGCCGGCACCCAGGCGCATGCGCAGTCGAGCGTGCAGCTCTACGGGCTGATGGACCTGAGCTTTCCGACCTACCGGACCCACGCCGACGCGAACGGCAATCACGTGATCGGGATGGGCAACGAAGGCGAGCCTTGGTTCAGCGGCAGCCGCTGGGGCCTGCGCGGCGCCGAAGACATCGGCGGCGGCACCAAGGTCATCTTCCGCCTCGAAAGCGAATTCGTGGTCGCGAACGGCCAGATGGAAGACGAAGGCCAGATTTTCGACCGCGACGCATGGGTGGGTGTCGAGGACGAGCGCTTCGGCAAGCTGACGGCCGGCTTCCAGAACACGATCGCGCGCGATTCGGCCGCGATCTACGGCGACCCGTACGGTTCCGCGAAGCTGTCGACCGAGGAAGGCGGCTGGACCAACTCGAACAACTTCAAGCAGATGATCTTCTACGCGGCCGGCCCGACCGGCACGCGCTACAACAACGGCATCGCGTGGAAGAAGCTGTTCAGCAACGGCATCTTCGCGAGCGCCGGCTACCAGTTCAGCAACTCGACCTCGTTCGCGACCGGCTCCGCGTACCAGGCCGCGCTCGGCTACAACGGCGGGCCGTTCAACGTGTCGGGCTTCTACAACCACGTGAACCACAACGGCTTCCGGAACCAGACGTTCTCGGTCGGCGGCAACTACACGTTCAGCATCGTGCGCCTGAATGCCGGCTACTTCCGCTACAACGGCGACCAGGGCTCGCTCGGCCAGCGCCACGACGATTCGTGGACGGTGTCGGTGAAGGTGGCGCCGCCGGGCGCGCTCGACTACGAGCTCGGCTACCAGCAGATGCGCGTCAAGAATGCCGCGAACAACGCGGACGGCTTCACGCCGAACGCGAACCTCGGCGCGTTCAGCCTGACCAACGGCGTCGCCAACGGCTTCAAGGAGACGATCTACGGGTCGGTGTTCTATCACCTGAGCAAGCGCACCGAGGTGTACCTGGCCGGCGACTACATGAAGCTGCACGGCGGCTACACGGTGTCGTCGACGTTCGGCGCGAAGAACCAGCTCGAACTGACGTCGGGCATCCGCACGCGCTTCTGATCTGAGCGCCGGCCATCCGGGCGGGGCCTGCCGGGCCCCGCCGCACCCTCCATCCGGGATTCTCCATGCGGGCACGCCGGCGCCAGACGCCAACCGTGCCCTTTTTTTCGTGCTTTCCAGCGCGCCGCTGAACGCCCGCGGCACGGCCGCCGGCCGCTGCGTGCGACAACCGGCCCGAATCCGCTGGCGGCCCGTCCGGCGGGCGATCGCGGCCGATGCCCGCACGCTCGGCCCACATCGGCGCTTGACCTGCGCCGACCGACTCGCTAGCGTTTCGGGTTTGCCCGGGTGGCCATTGCCGCCGGTGCCGTGAGCGCGCCCGACGTCCTGGCGCGCGCGGCCGGGCTCCGATGGAAAAGACGATGCAGAAACTCGATGCGGCCAGCCCGCAGGCGATGTCGACGGATTTCACCGCCGACAACGTCGCGCGCCTGAAGGCGCTGTTCCCCGAACTCGTGACCGAAGGGCCGGACGGCGCGTCGGTCGACGTCGACGTGCTCAAGGCGCTGGTCGGCGAACGCACGGTCGGCGACGCCGACGAGCGCTACGGCTTCCACTGGCACGGCAAGCGCAGCGCGCGCCAGGCCGCGCTCACGCCGTCGACTGGCACGCTGCGGCCCTGCCCCGACGACAGCGTCGCGTGGGACGACACGCGCCACCTCGTGATCGAGGGCGACAACCTCGACGTGATGAAGCTGCTGCACAAGAGTTATGCCGGCAAGGTGAAGCTCGTCTACATCGACCCGCCGTACAACACCGGCAGCGATTTCGTCTATCCGGACGACTTCAGCGACAGCATCCGCCACTACCTGGCGATGACCGGGCAGACCCAGGGCGGCGTGAAGCGCAGCACCAACACCGAGGCGAACGGCCGGTTCCACACCGACTGGCTGAACATGATGTATCCGCGCCTGAAGCTCGCGCACGCGCTGCTGTCCGACGAAGGGCTGATCGCCGTGCACATCGACGAGCATGAAGTGCATGCGCTCGTGCTGATGCTGCGCGAGATCTTCGGCGAGGAGAACGAGCTCGGCGTGGCCGTGTGGGACAAGCGCAATCCGAAGGGCGACGCGCGCGGCGTCGCATACCAGCACGAATCGCTGGTGCTGTTCGCGCGCAACGCCGAGACGCTGCTCGAACGCGCGCCGCTCAAGCGCCCGAAGCGCAACGCCCAGCGCATGCTCGATGCCGCGCACGACGCCATGTACCGCAGCGGCAACGCGAAGGACGCGCAGAAGGCGTATCGCGCGTGGATGAAGGCGCAGACCAACCTGTCCGGCGGCGAAGTGATGTACGACCGGCTGTCGGAGGAAGGCCGCGTGTACCGCCTCGTGTCGATGGCCTGGCCGAACAAGAAGAAGGCGCCGGAAGAGTATTTCACGCCGCTGATCCATCCGGTCACCGGCAAGCCGTGCGCGATGCCCGCGCGCGGCTGGCGCAACCCGCCCGCGACGATGCAGGCGCTGATCGAGCGCGGCCAGATCGAATTCGGCGCGGACGAGACCACGCAGCCGCAGCGGATCTACTACCTCGACGAGAACATGTACGAGAACGTGCCGTCGGTGCTGCCGTTCGCCGGCTCCGACGACGCGCTCCTGAAGACGCTCGGCATCCCGTTCGACCTGCCGAAGCCGGTCGATTTCGCGGCGGCCGTGATCGGCTGGTGCACGCGCGGCGACGACATCGTGCTCGACTGCTTCGCGGGCTCCGGCTCGACCGGCCACGCGGTGATGCAGGTGAACGCCACCGACGGCGGCGCGCGCCGCTACATCCTCGTGCAGCTGCCCGAGGCGCTCGACCGCCGCGACAAGACGCAGCAGGCGGCCGCCGATTTCTGCGCGAAGCTGAAAAAGCCGCTGACGCTCGCCGAAGTGACCAAGGAGCGCCTGCGCCGCGCCGCGCAGCAGGTCGCGCGCGACTATCCGGAAAGTTATGGCGACCTGGGCTTTCGCGTGTACCGGCTCGACACCACCAACGTGATCGAGTGGGATCCGCGCCGCGACGATTTCGACCACGCCCTTTTCGCATCCGTCGAGCACGTGAAGACCGGCCGCACCGAGGACGACCTGCTCGCGGAGCTGACGCTGAAGCTCGGCCTCGACCTGTGCACGCCGGTCGAGCATCACCAGGTGGCGGGCAAGACTGTGCACCTGATCGGCCGCGCGATCGTCGCGTGCTTCGATGCGCGCATCGCGCGCGACGACGCGGGCCCGCTCGCCGACGGCATCGTCGACCTGCTCGACGCAACCGGCGCGACGCGCGACGTCACGTGCCTGTTCCGCGACAGCGGCTTCGTCGACGACGTCGCGAAGCTCAATCTCGCCGCGCTGCTCGAACAGCACGGCGTGAAGCGCGTGCGGAGCCTGTGATGCGGCTGCATTTCGAAGCGGATCTCGACTACCAGCGCGAGGCGATCGACGCCGTCTGCGACCTGTTTCGCGGCCAGGAATCGTATCGCGGCGACTTCAGCGTGCTCGCGAACGCCGCGCCCGGCACGACGGCCGCGGCGCAAGGCTCGCTCGGCTTCGCGGTGTCGGAGCAAGGGGTCGGCAACCGGCTGTCGCTGACCGACGACGCGCTCGCGCGCAATCTCGCCGACGTGCAGCTGCGCGGCGGCCTGCCGCCGTCCGGCCTGCCCGGCTCGCGCGACTTCACCGTCGAGATGGAAACCGGCACCGGCAAGACCTACGTGTACCTGCGCACGATCTTCGAGCTGAACCGCCGCTACGGCTTCACGAAGTTCGTGATCGTCGTGCCGTCGATCGCGATCAAGGAAGGCGTGCACAAGACGCTGTCCATCACCGAGGATCACTTCCGCGCGCTGTACGCGGGCGTGCCGTACGACTACTTCCTGTACGACTCCGCGAAGCTAGGCCAGGTGCGCCACTTCGCGGCGAGCGCGGCGATCCAGATCATGGTGATGACGGTTGCCGCGATCAACAAGAAGGAAATCAACAACCTCTACAAGGACAGCGAGAAGACCGGCGGCGAGAAACCGATCGACCTGATCCGCGCGACGCGGCCGATCGTGATCGTCGACGAGCCGCAGAGCGTCGACGGCGGGCTCGAAGGGCGCGGCCGCGAAGCGCTCGCCGCGATGGCGCCGCTCTGCACGCTGCGCTACTCGGCCACGCACGTCGACCGTCACCACATGGTGTACCGGCTCGACGCGGTCGACGCGTACGAGCGCAAGCTCGTCAAGCAGATCGAGATCGCGTCGGCGATCGTCGAGGATGCGCACAACAAGCCGTACGTGCGGCTCGTCGGCGTGTCGAACCGGCGCGGCGCGATCAGCGCGCGCGTCGAGCTCGACGTCGCGACGGCGGCCGGCGTGAAGCGCCAGATCGTGACGGTCACCGACGGCGACGATCTCGAACGCCTGACCCGGCGCGCGCTGTATGCGGGGCTGCGGATCGGCGAAGTGCACGCGGTGAAGGGTGCCGAGTACGTTGAGCTGCGCCATCCGGAAGGCGAGGCGTTCCTGTCGCTCGGCGAGGCGTTCGGCGACATCGACACGCTCGCCGTGCAGCGCGAGATGATCCGCCGCACGATCCGCGAGCATCTCGACAAGGAGCTGCGCCTCGCGGAGCGCGGCGTGAAGGTGCTGTCGCTGTTCTTCGTCGATTCGGTCGAGCGTTATCGCCGCTACGACGAGAACGGGATGCCCGTGAAGGGCGACTACGCGCTGATCTTCGAGGAGGAATATGCGCGCGCGGCACGCGTGCCGGCCTACCGTGCGCTGTTCGACGGCGTCGACGTCGCGCTCGAAGTCGGGCGCGCGCACAACGGCTACTTCTCGATCGACCGCAAGGGCGGCTGGACCGACACGAGCGAAAGCAGCGCGGCGGCGCGCGAGAACGCGGAGCGCGCGTACGGCCTGATCATGCGCGAGAAGGAAGCGCTGCTGTCGTTCGACACGCCGCTGAAGTTCATCTTCTCGCACTCGGCGCTGAAGGAAGGCTGGGACAACCCGAACGTGTTCCAGATCTGCACGCTGCGCGACATCCAGACCGAGCGCGAGCGCCGCCAGACGCTCGGCCGCGGGCTGCGCCTCGCGGTCGACCAGGACGGCGAACGCGTGCGCGACGCGGGCGTGAACACGCTCACCGTGATCGCGACCGAGCGCTACGAGTCGTTCGCGGAAAACCTGCAGAAGGAAATCGAGGCCGATACGGGCATCCGTTTCGGGATCGTCGAGGAACACCAGTTCGCGGCGCTGCCCGTGCAGGAAGCCGACGGGCCCGCGCACGCGCTCGGCATCGAGCTGTCGCGCGTGCTGTGGAACCACCTGCATGAGCAGGGCTACGTCGACGCGCAGGGCAAGGTGCTCGACCGGCTGAAGGATGCACTGCGCCAGAGCGCGCTGGTGCTGCCCGAGGCGTTCGAGAGGCTGCGTGCGCCGATCGTCGCGACGCTGCGCAAGCTGTCGGGCCGCTTCACGGTGCGCAACGCCGACGAGCGCCGCGCGATCGCGTTGCGGCGCGACGCGTCGGGCAAGGCCGTCGTGTTCGGCGAGGATTTCCGGTCGCTGTGGGACCGGATTCGCCATCGCACCGTGTACCGCGTCGAGTTCGACAACGCGAAACTCGTGCGCGACTGCGCGGCCGCCTTGCGCGATGCGCCGGACATCGCGCGTGCGCGGCTGCAGTGGCGCAAGGCCGAGATCGACATCGGCAAGGCCGGCATCGAGGCGATCGAGGTGGCCGGCGCCGGCACGGTGCTGATCGACGAAGGCGAGCTGCCGCTGCCCGACCTGCTCACCGAGCTGCAGGACCGCACGCAGCTCACGCGCCGTTCGCTCGCGACGATCCTGGCCGACAGCGGCCGGCTCGACGATTTCCGCGTGAATCCGCAGCAGTTCATCGCGGTCGCGGCCGAGGCGATCAACCGCTGCAAGCGCCACGCGCTCGTCGCGGGCATCGCGTACCGCAAGCTCGGCGAGCGCCACGTGCATGCGCTCGAATCGTTCGAGAGCGAGGCGCTGACCGGTTATCTGCGCAACCTGCGGCCCGACGCGCGGAAGTCGATTCACGAAGCGGTCGTGTGCGAGACGGACGCGGAACGCGCGTTCGCCGACGCGCTCGAGGCGCACGACGGCGTGAAGCTGTACGCGAAGCTGCCCGCGTGGTTCCGCGTGCAGACACCGCTCGGCAGCTATCACCCCGACTGGGCCGTGCTCGCGGAACAGGACGGCGGCGAGCGGCTGTACTTCGTCGTCGATACGCCGAATGCGGACGGCCAGGTGCCGAGCGAACACGAGCGCGCGAAGCTCGCGTGCGGCGAAGCGCATTTCCGCGCGCTGGTGGACGGCGACGGCGCGGCGCGCTTCGTGCGCGTGCGGCAGGCCGACGCGTTGTTCGAGCCTGCGGTGCCGCCGGCGGGCGCCGGGCGGTAAGACGAAGGGCGGCGGCGAGCCGCCCTTTTTTCTGCGTCGGTCGATCGTGCCGGGTGCCGTTGCGACGCGCGCGCCGCGTATCGATTCCGCTTTTGCCGACCGCTTGAAGGCGATCCGTATTCTCGCCTGCGCGCCATGCGGTTACGGCTGGTTGCAAATCGGGTCGGCTCAAGCTTCCGGCGCAACAGGGGCGTTGCGTTTCCGCCATGAAAAAAGGGCGCCGAAGCGCCCTTCTCCCTTTTCCCGCATGCGTGCGCCGTACTTACAGCGTGCGGCCGAATGCGTTGTGATGCGAACGATGCGCGGACGTCGACGCATGCGCGGTATGGCCTGGCGCATGCCCGTGCGTATGACCGCGGCCCGGCTGCACGCCGGCGCGGTCGGCGATCGTGTCGGAGCGGTCGGCTGCGCGCGACAGGCCCTTGTCGCGGTCGCCCGCGCGCATGCCGTTCGAGTTGCTCAGCGCCTGACCGCTCATGTGGCCGCCGGACATGCCGCCCGCGTTGCCGCCCGAGCCGCCTGCGCCATGACCGCCGCCGTTGCCACCGCCATTGCCGCCGGCCGCCGCGTACGCGGACACCGAGCCGAGTGCGAGCAGCGCGGCCGTCAATACGGACAGATATCGTTGCTGTTTCATCTGGTACTCCCTGGAGCGCGTTCGTGTGACTGCATTCTATGAACGCGCAAAATTCGCGCCGCACGACGTTGTAAATGATCGTAACGGCGCGCGTGGCGCGCATTCGTCGGATCAATCCGGGTCCTGCGTGAACGGGAAACGAAACAGGCGGTGGCGGCGCCTCGGCGCCGCCCCGGTGATGAAGTCTTATTGCGCCGGCTGCGTGCCCTGCGCGGCCGCCCGGTGCTGAGCGGCCTGCTCCTGCGCCTGCTTCTTCGCCATGTGGTGGCCGACGACACAGCCGCCGACCGCACCGACGACCGCGTGGTGGCCCGCGTAGTGGCCGGCGACCCCGCCGACCACCGCCCCCTTCATGCAGCCCGCCGCGTGCGCGTTGCCGATCGTTGCGAGCGCCACGGCAGCGGCCGCGGCATACACGCTGATGTGTCGAATGGGTTTCATGTTGTCACTCTCCTCTCGTGGCAATCAACCGGGCCGCTCAGTCCCAGCGGCCGCCGCGCCAGCCGCCGCGGTCACGCCACTCGTGCTCGCGCCATTCACGGCGGCGCCACTCGTGTTCGCGCCATTCGCGCTGGCGCCAGCCATCGCCACGCCAGCCGTCATCGCGGTAGCCGATCGGCGCGTACATGACGGGCGGCGGCGGCGCGACGTAGACCGGTGCCGGCGCCGCGTAGACGCCCGGCACGCCGATGCCGACCGACAGGTCGACGTGGGCCGACGCGACGCCCGAAGCTGCCAGCGCCGCTACACCGAGAACTGCACCGAGAATAAGTTTCTTGCTCATCTCGCGACTCCCTGCACGTGTCGTGCGTCATGTGAATACGGTTCGGAGTCTAGGCACCGGACACGGACACAGGTGAAACGGGTATGCGAGACAGGTAACGGACGTTTACGAAGAGCCGCAAACCCTTGCGGGACAAGGGAGAGGCCGCACTCGAAACACCGTTGCGACGGTGCATCGCACCGGTAAAAAGGGCGTTTCGGCACGAAACCGGGCGATTCGATCGGGCCGGCCGGCGTGCGCGGGATGCGAACCGCCCGCACCGCGCGGCGCGAGCGGTTCGCCAACGCGCGGGTCAAGCGCGGATGTCGTCGACGCTGCGCAGCCAGTGCACGCTGAACAGGTTGTCCGCGTCGGTCCACACGGTATCGGGCTCGAACCCGGCGCGGCGCGCGATCGCCTGGAAGCCGTCGATCGTGAACTTGTGCGAGTTCTCTGTATGGATGCGCTCGCCGGCTTCGAAGCGGAACGCATGGCCGCGCACGTGCACGGTTTGCGCGACGTCGCTGACGAGATGCATCTCGATGCGCTGCCGATCGCGGTCGTAGAACGCGCAATGCGAGAACGCAGCGATGTCGAAGTCCGCGCCGAGCTCCGCGTTCGCGCGCACCAGCAGGTTCAGGTTGAACTGCGCGGTCACGCCCTGCGCGTCGTTGTACGCGTCGTGCAGCGTGCGCTCGTCCTTCACGAGATCGACGCCGACCAGCAGGCCGCCACCGCGCAGCAGCTGCGCGGCATCGCGCAGGAACGCGTCGGCTTCTTCCCGCGAGAAATTGCCGATCGTCGAGCCGGGAAAGAAACCGATGCGCCGCGCCGGTGTCGCGGTCAGCGCGGCCAGTTGCTCGGCCTTCGTATAGTCGGCCGCGAGCGGCGCGACGTCGAGCCACGGATAGGCCGACCGCAGTCGCGCGGCCGCGCCGTGCAGGTAGTCCGCCGAGATGTCGACCGGCACATAGCGTGCCGGCGCGTTCGCATAGTTGCCCGCGAATGCGTCGAGCAGCACGCGGATCTTCTCGAGCGAGCCGGCGCCGAATTCGACGAGTTCCGCATGCGGGCCGACGCGCCGCACGATCTCGGCCGCGCGATCGCGCAGGATGCCGAGCTCGGTACGCGTTGGGTAATACTCCGGCAGTTCGCAGATGCGGTCGAACAGCGCGGAGCCGGCCGCATCGTAGAAGTATTTCGGCGAAATGCTGCGCGGCGTGCGCGACAGTCCGTCGATCAGGTCGCGCTCGAACGCGCTCGGCCGCGCATCGCGGGCGGGTTGCTGGCCACCGCTCGTGGCCGTCTGCTCAGACGTCTCGCGCAAGTCGCACTCCCGTGAATTGCCAGCGTGCCGCCGGCGGAAAGAAATTGCGGTACGTCGGCCGTTCGTGCCCGGGCGGCGTCGCGATGCTGCTGCCGCGCAGGACCTGCTGGCCGACCATGAACTTGCCGTTGTATTCGGCCGCGACACCCGCGAGCGGCCGAAAGCCCGGATACGGCTCGTAGGACGAGCGCGTCCACTGCCATACGTGCCCGAGCATCTGCCGGATACCTTCGGCGGCAAACGCGGTTTCCCATTCGAATTCGGTCGGCAGCCGCGCGCCGGCCCATTCCGCATACGCGGCCGCTTCGTAGAAGCTCACGTGGCACACCGGCGCGTCCGGCGCGAGCGGCTCGACGCCGTGCAGGCCGAACGTGCGCCGCACGCGCGTGGCGGCCGCATCGTCGTCGTCGGGCATCCAGTACGCGGGCCCTTGCCACCCTTCCCGCTGCACCGTCGCCCAGCCGTCGGACAGCCAGAACTCGGGGCGTGTGTAACCGCCATCGGCGACGAACGCCGCGAACTCCGCATTCGTCACGAGACGGTTCGCGATTTCGTACGGCCGCACGAGCGCCGTGTGGCGCGGCCGTTCGTTGTCGAACGAGAACGCGTCGCCGTCGTGGCCGATCTCGACGAGCCCGCCCGGCTGATGCAGCCAGCGCAGCGCGCCGGCGTCGCCGGTCGCCATCGCATCGCCGTCCATCCCGTTGCGCGGCCGGAACGCCGGCTTCAGCGGGTTGCACGAGAACGCATGCAGCATGTCGGTGACGATCAGTTCCTGGTGCTGCTGCTCGTGATGCAGGCCGAGCACGACCTCGGGCGCGATCGCGTCGAGCAGCGCCGCATCGGCGCCGGCCAGCGCGCGCAGCATCGCGTCGTCGACGTATTGCCGGTACGCGTGCACCTCGTCGAGCGACGGGCGCGTGAGCAACCCGCGCTGCGGCCGCGGATGGCGCGGACCAAGCGCTTCGTAATAGGAATTGAAGAGGAACTGGAACGCGTCGTCGAACGGCGCGTAGCCGGGCACGCGGCGCATCAGCACGACGGTTTCGAAGAACCAGGTCGTATGCGCGAGATGCCATTTCGTCGGACTCGCGTCGGGCATCGACTGCACGGCCTGGTCTTCGGCGGACAGCGTCGCGGTCAGCGCGACGCTATGGGAGCGCACGTCCTGGTAACGGCGCTGAAGCTGCGAGGCAAGAAGGCTCATCGGTTTACCGTCCACGGCGCGATGCGCTGCGTTGCGTTGCCGGAAAAAGGAAAGCCTTGCGCATGATGCGCGCGGCTGACGTGCGACCTGCTGCGTCGTCGGGCAGCCGGCGCGCGCGCCGGGCCGCGGATGCGGCGTCACTTCATCTGCCCGTGCAGAACAGTATGGTCCAGAAATGTGAATGCTGCGAATCGGGATGCCGATGAAACACGATAGAAAGACAAATGAAAGCATCGGGTGCGCGTACGCCGGATGCGTGACGACGCGGGGATGCCCACCCGGGCGGGCTTTGCTGGATGCCAGCCTGCGCGACGTGCTACTGACGGCCCATGACAGCCGCGTGGCGTGCGCGTTTGTCTGACGAACGCCGTCGTGTGCGGTCATCGGCACGGTGTCGAATCGCTCGGACTTTCGCTTGCGATCTCCATCCGTGCGTGATTCGAAAAATTTTCTGCGTCGATGTCACGCGCGCGGGGGGCTCGCTCGTCATGTCACCGGAACCCACACGAAAGGAGAAGGAACCATGACTGCGAAACTCAATCCGTTTGCCGCCGCCCCCGCGCTGATGAAGAACTGGATGGCCGTATCGGTCGCCGCTGCCGGGAGCCTCGAGCCGACGCTGATCGAGCTCGTCAAGATCCGCGCGTCGCAGATCAACGCGTGTGCGAACTGCATTAACATGCACACCGCCGAGGCGCGCGAGCACGGCGAGACCGAGCAACGCATCTACCTGCTTGCCGCGTGGCGCGAAGCACCCTGCTATACCGACCGCGAACGCGCGGCGCTCGGCTGGACCGAGGCGCTCACGCGGCTGTCGGAGGGCCACGCCGCGCATGAAGCGGCCTATGCTGCGCTGAACGATCATTTCAGCCAGGAGGAACAGGTGAAACTCACGCTGATGATCAACGTGATCAACGGCTGGAACCGGCTCGCCGTCGGCTTCGGGCTGTGGATCGAGCCGGCCGATGCGAAGGCCGCCGCCGCGAAGATGGTGGCCTGATGACGGGCCACGACCCGGCCAGGGGCTGCGCCGAAGCGCAGGCCGATGCGGCGGCGAGCTTCGACCCGCTGCGCCGCACGCTGATCCGCGTTGCGTACCGGATGCTCGGTTCCGTCGCGGATGCCGAGGACGTGGTGCAGGACGCGTTCATCCGCTGGATGGACGTCGACCGTACCGAGGTGCGCGTGCCCGAGGCGTTCCTGCGCCGCATGGTGATGCGCATGTGCCTCGACCAGCTGAAATCCGCGCGGCACCTGCGCGAGACCTACATCGGCCCGTGGCTGCCCGAGCCGGTCATCGAGGAAGACGAACAGGACGACGTCACGCTGCCGCTGCTGCTCGCGCTCGAACGGCTGTCGCCGCTCGAACGCGCGGCGTTCCTGCTGCACGACGTGTTCGGTCTCGAGTTCGACGAAGTAGCGACGACGATCCAGCGCGACGCGGCCGCGTGCCGGCAACTTGCCGCGCGGGCGCGAACGCACGTGCGCGAGGCGCGGCCGCGGTTTCATGTCGAGAAGCAGCGCGGGATCGAGCTGGCCGAGGCGTTCTTCGCGGCGTCGCGCAGCGGCGACATGCGTGCGCTCGGCGCGATGCTCGCCGAGGACGTGAGCCTGCATTCCGACGGCGGCGGCAAGCGCACGGCGGCCGGCAAGCCGGTGTTCGGCTTCGAGCTCGTGATGAAGGTGCACGCGTACCTGGCGGAGCTATTCGCGACGCATGCGTCGAAGCTCGTGCGGGCCGGGTTCATCAACGGGCTGCCGGGATTCGTCACGCTGGAAGCGGATGGCGAGCTGCAGACCACCGCGCTGGAGATCGACGACGGCAAGATCGTCGCGATCTATGTCGTGCGGAATCCTGACAAATTGAAGCATCTGCGCTGAAGGTGGCGCGAGCCGGCGCCGCATGCCATGCGGATGCATGGCGACGGCGCCGTCCGCCCTCTTCTTTCTGCTTCACCGATCGCCGGCTACAGCAATCAGTACATCGCGCCTACGGTGGTGAACATCAGTACGCCGAGCAGCGGCGTCGCGACGGCGAAACCGGCCGCCGCCAGCCAGTTCGTGCCACCTTGCGCTTCGAGCAGCGTGAGCAACGATTCGCGGGATGTCGCGCTGGGGCGCAGTTTTTCGATCCTGCGTTCGACGTGCCGCTTGTAGAGGCTGTTCCCGCACCAGCCGAGCGAGACCGCGATCGCAATCGTGACCGGGTCGAGCATGCTCGATTCGAAGTAGTTCGGAAAGTACAGCAGCTCGACCAGCGTGATGCCGAGCGTGGCGGCGAGCACGGCGGCCGCCTGCCAGTACATGCATCGATACGCCATCCAGACCGGGCCGAGGAAGCACGCGGCCCAGTTCCATGACTGCCGGCTCTTGCGCGCTTCGGCGATCGCCCATTTGCGCTCGAACCAGGCGGCATTCTTGCCGACGTAAGCGGCGATTTCGTCGTTGCTTGCGGACGATCCGGCGGTCGTGACCTCGGACATGGTCGTGTGCTCTCAGTCGCGCGGAGCGCGCGTGGTTGTTCTGATGCGGTGGAAATCGGGCGATGGGCGAAGCCGCCACGTCGATGCGCAGACGATTCTACGCGCCGTACAGCGACCGTTGCATGGCAGGTCGGGACGCAGGAGAGAATGCGATGCCGCGATTCGCGCAACGCATCGGGGCTTCATGCGTTGTTTCGGACCGGAAAAGAAAAACGCCACGCGATGCTGCCGCGTGGCGTTTGTATGTTTGGCGAGCCGCGTTGCCTGTAGGCAAGTTGTGCTGCCGGACCCCTTCATTTTGTTCGTTGGTAGGCTCGATTGGATTCGAACCAACGACCCCCACCATGTCAAGGTGGTGCTCTAACCAACTGAGCTACGAGCCTAAGAAGCCGCGAATTATAGAGAGGGTTTTTGAGGAGCACAAGCCCCTTCGTGAAAATTTTTTGAAACGGCGCGTGTGGACGCTGACGATCGATGGTGCCTGGCGATGCCGGGAACGTTGGCTTCACGTGCTCGCGTCACAGCAAAACGCGTCGATGCGCTGTGGTGTTATCCACATTGCCCTCTGGATAACCGTCCGGCAAGCCTCTGGATTCACAGTGGAACGATTGAGGATAGGTCGGCGAAGCGGCGAATCGACGAAAAGTTGTTCTGTGCTGCCGGGCGCTGTTCACGTCGCGCACCCAGGGTTATGCATTTCGCTTCATGTTGAAAATTCAGTGCGTTACGGAGGTTATCCACTGTGGGCCACAGGACTTGTTAACTATCACTACGTATATATACGAACCCTGTTAACACCTTTGGATAAGCACAGTCCGCCGACTGTGATCTGCTCGGGATATGCACTGCGTGCGGCGGGCAGAGGAACGAATCGGGAAGCTGTGAAGCGCTTGGGTGATACGTGAGCCGTCACATTTGTAGAATCGCTGACATCCAGGGGAAGCCGTTCGTTGATGACTGAACCGCACGAGGTACAGTGATGACGTACAAAGTACTGATGGTCTCGCGCGGAGCGATCGATTTATCCGATGGCGTGCACGTCGTCCGCATATTTGGCGAAGCGCTGCTGCCGATTGCGGACAACAGTCCTGCATTCGTCGTCTACGTCGACTCGATGAAGCACGTGGACCCAGGACATGATGAAAAGACGATCGATGCCGTCACACGCCAGGCCGTGATCTCAGCGATCACCGCGTATTTCTCGTCACGCCGGATGACAGTCGACTTCGAACCCTGATCGACGAAGGTGAAAACCGGCGCGATGAAATCGAAGAAAAAGCCGAGCAATGCGGGAGATGCTCACGCACCGGCTCGGTACGAGGATCCGGGCCGTGGCGCTCAGGCTCGATGACGATGCGGGTTTCCGGAAATAGTGGGAAGCGGGCGAGTTGATTGGCAGGTGCTGTCTACGAGAGACATTGAAGCACAGCGGCAGCGACGACATGCTGGCGTGAACCGAACGATGCGACAACGGCAGGTGCGATCCGCATCATGGATCGTGTGGCGCGTGTTCTGGTCATGTTTCTTTTCTTGGTCCGACGATTAACCATAACGTCCTGATTAAACGGTAAAATCCCGCCCGACAGAGTCACAGACACCATCCGAGGGTGCTGAAATAAAAAAAGGGCTGCATCATGAACATGCCGGACATCGGCGCCGCGCTTCGCGGCGGCTTGCTTCAGCAGGATCGTTTGCTCAAGTTGGACACCCCACTGGGGGGCAACGCACTTGCCGTACAGCGCGCAGTCGGCCGATCGCAGATCGGCAGGGATTATTCGTTTACGCTCGACGTCGTATCGAGCAATGACAGCCTTGAACTCAAGAAGCTGATTGCTCAGCCTGCGACGCTCTGGATTCGGCTCGGGAACAGCGCATATCGGCCGGTCAGCGGCTACATCTACACCGCGCGCCGGCTTGGCGCGAACGGTGGGTTGACGACCTATCAGCTCGAGTTGCGCGCCTGGATGCACGTGCTCCGGTTTCGCCGGGACGAGAAGATCTGGATCGACAAGAACGTCGAGGAAATCATTTCCGACGTACTTGGCATGCATCCGGAAGCGCGCGGGCGGTTCCGCTTTGCCTTGTCACAGCCTTTGGCGAACCGTTCGTACACGCGACAGAGCGAGACGGACTGGAACTTCGTACATCGGTTGATGGAAGAGGAGGGGCTTTACTGCGCGTGGCAGCAAGCCGACGACGGCAAGTCGCATACGCTCGTGATCACCGACAACCTGCAGGCGTTCGCGCCGCTGTCGCCGGAAATCGTGCGCTTCTACCGCGGCGGCACGGCGGGCGAAGCGGACGCGTTCACGCAATGGTCAGGCACACGCACGCTGCAGAGTGTGACGCTCACGACGCGCACATTCGATTACAAGAATCCTGCACAGCCGTCGAACCCGAAGGGCACGTCGTTGCCGACGATGGCCGGCCAGGGCGAGTTGCCGGATCAACTCGAAGTCTACGAGTACACCGGCGCTTATACGTATCTGGACCAGGCCCGTGGTGATCATCTTGCGAAGGTCAAGATGGAGGGATGGGAGTCGCAGGCAAAGCGCTTCCATGCCGCGGGCGGCGTGCGCGCGATCGATGCCGGTCGGCGCTTCACGCTGGCAGACCATCCCGAGCATGATCGTGATTCCGCCGATCAGCGCGAGTTTGCCGCAATCGAGGTCACGTGGTGGATCGAGAACAACCTGCCCGTATCCGGTAGCGATTCGGATTTCCCGCACAGCTTGAAACGCTCGCTCGACCAGACGCGAGCACGTTACGAAAACACGCCTGGGCTTCAGGTATCACATGCAGACGGATCGGTCGGTTTCTATCTGGTCGAGGTCGAGGCGCAGCGCGTGAGCGTGCCGTATCGCAGCCCGTTCGAGCACAAGAAGCCGGAGATGCATCTCGAGACGGCAATCGTCGTCGGGCCGCAGGGCGAGGAGGTCTATACCGACTCGCTGAACCGGATCCGCGTGCAGTTCGTGTGGGACCGCCTGAACCCGGGTAACGAGAATGCGTCTTGCTGGGTGCGCGTGGTGCAATCCGATACGGGCGGCGGCTACGGCGGCGTGCACGTGCCGCGTATCGGCGAGGAAGTGCTGATCGATTACGTGGGCGGCGACTGCGACCGGCCGCTGGTCGTAGGGCGCGTGTACAACGGCGCGAACCAGCCGCAGTGGCACAGCGACGGGATCCTGTCCGGCTACCGGTCGAAGGAGTATTCGGGCGGCGGCTACAACCAGCTCGTGATGGACGACGCGACGGGGCAGAACCGCGTGCAGTTGATGAGCAGCAGCGCGAACAGCCTGCTGCACCTCGGTTACCTCATCGACCAGAACGGCAATTCGCGCGGGTCGTATCTCGGCAGCGGGTTCGACTTGCGCTCGGATGCGTACGGCGCGGTGCGGGCGAGCCAGGGCCTTTACGTGACGACGCACCCGAAGGCGCCGAACAGCCAGCCGCTCGACGTGAAGGAAGCGCAGCAGCAGCTCGTGACGGGTGAAAGCCTCGTCGAAGCGATGTCGGGTGTGAGCGAGCAGCATCAGGCGGAAAGCCTGAAGGAAGCGCAGGACACGATGCGCGCGTTCACCGACGCGACGCAGGACAGCAAGTCGGGCAGCGCATCCGGCGGGCGCACGGCAGGCGGCGGCACGGGTAACGCGAACGCGTTCAAGGAACCGGTGATGCTGTTCGGCAGCCCGTCGGGAATCGGGATGTCGACGCAGCAGTCGGTGCATGTGGTCGCGAACGATCACGTGAACGTGGCGAGCGGGCAAAGCGTGCATGTCGCGGCGGGCAAGTCGCTGATCGGGAGCATCGGGCAGAAGCTGAGCCTGTTCGTACAGAACGCGGGGATGAAGCTGTTCGCGGGCAAGGGCAAGGTGGAGATCCAGGCGCAGTCGGACAACATCGAGGTGACCGCGCAGAAGGCGGTGAAGGTCGTGTCGGCGACGGATCGCATCGAGATCGCGGCCGATCAGGGGATTCTGCTGACGAGTGGCGGGGCGTACATCCGGATCCAGGGTGGAAACGTCGAGGTCCATGCGCCGGGCAAGGTCGATATCAAGGGTGCGTCGCATACGTTCGCGGGTCCGACGAGCTTGGCGTATCCGTTGCCCGCGCTGCCGACTTCCACGCATGCGGCTGCGCTGCAGTACCAGTATCACGACAACGAGCCGGTGCAGGGCGCGAAGTACATCGCGACGCTGTCCGATGGCGCCATGCGAGAAGGCGTGCTGGATTCGCAGGGCCGGATGCATCTGGAGAACGTGCCGGCCGGCGCGATCAAGGTCGAACTCGGGCCGGACGCGCGGCCTTATGCGCGCAAGGACAAGACCTCCAATCCCGACTACAAGGGAGAAAGCCTCACCGAAGCCGACATCGACGCAATCATCAACAAGCACGGGGGAGCGTGAGCGTGAGTTGGACGATCGAGGATTTCAAGGCAACGTCGCTGGAAGTCGGGCAATGGTGCTGGGGAACGCTGGAAGGCGCGTTCAATGAGAAACAGACCATCAGCCAGATCATTGTCGATGCCGCAATCGGGATGATTCCGCTCGTGGGTGACGCAACCGCCGTTCGCGACCTGCTGGCCGTCAGCATCGGCATGAGCCAGGATCCGGTCAAGCGCGACGACAAGGTGCAACGCGTGCTGCTGGTCGTGCTTATCTTCGCGCTGATCCCGATCGTGGGCGGTGTTATCAAGGGGCTCGGGCGATTGCTGTTGAAGGTCACCGGCGATGTCGCGAAGGATGCCGAACTGCTCAAAGCGGTCGTGCAATTCCTGAACCGGATGGGGCACGGTGACGCGCCGAAGTGGTTGAAGGCACTGGACCTGGGCAAGTATCAAGCGCAGGTCTTGGGGAAGTTGAAGGATTTTTGCGCGAGTATGCGCGTTACCATTAGCCGGGTGCTCGAGGCACGCGTAGGCCGGTTGCTGCCGGACAAGTATCGCGCCGCGCTCGAGCGTGTCAGCAGCGGCTTTCACGCGATTCAGGATATGGCCGACAAGATCGTGCCGGACGCGATCAAGGAGCTGAACGCGAAGCTCAAGGTGCTGCAGAACATGGTCTATCGCGGCGAGGTGCACGAAATCGCGACGGGTGGCGCACCGAAGCTCAAGCGCGAAGCCGAGGCGTATCTGCAGGAGCGCAAGTTTGCTCGCGAGATTCGTCGGGGGCGATTTCCGTCGGCTGAATGCATGGCTGACGAGGGTAAGGTCGAGGCCTGGCTCAAGGCGAAATACGGCCCGAAGATTGCTCAGGGGTGGCCGGACATCCTCGCCAAGAGAGGCCTGATGCGAATGTTCGGCGAACAGAAGGTATTTACCGATGTCGCGACGTTCAGTGGTGAAATCAAGGCGGTGACTGCAAAGGAGCTCGCGGGCAAGAAAGTGTATCGCGTGTTCGGCAACCCGTCCGAACTGGCGTCGTGGCCGGGTGGCAGTTCGGCTGGCGGTAGAAGTCCCGCGTTCTGGGGCGTCGGTGAGCCGCCGAAGACCGCCGAGGAGTGGCGCAGGTTCTCCGCGGTGCTGGATACGTGGAACGGCAACGGGTTCATGGTCGTGATGCAACTGCCGCACGATTTCGGCGATCGCGTACCGACCGCCAACGCGTGGGCCGGGAAAATTGCCGAGCAATTCGGAGAAAAGACGCCTGTACAGTATCTCGAAGGCGGCGCTGATCAATTGGTTGTCGACTTCGGCAAACTGTCGGAGTTTGTGACCGAAGAAGGAAACAAGATCAAGAAGCAATTCGAGAATTTCACCGGGCACGCGAATGTGCACGTAGAACGAGAGTTCAACGGCGTGAAGATCGAGTTCCACAAGACGAACTGGGAGAATGTCGAGAAGGTCTACGGCTACAGCAAGTACGAGGACGACATCCACTACGCGACGGAGACACGCCGGCTGGCGGGTGACGAAATTCAGACCAAAGCGACCAATAGCAAAGTGACCGCAGCGACTCGATCGGTAGCGAACCACGAAGGTCAGAGATGACGGATACGATCAAGCAGTACGACATGACGGATGACGCGACGCGGCGCAGGATTTTCTGGCTGCTGCAACGTCTGACCAGTTATTCGCTCTGGAAGCGTAAGCGCGATGCGTTTGCGATCTTCGCGAACGAATACGAGAACGCGGTGAAGACGTGGCCTGAAGATGATTCGGAGCGCGTGCCGGCAGACCATCTGCCAACCATCTTCGAAGTTCTCGCCGCTTACGATCGAGGATTGCCGGAATTGGCTCGCGGGTACCGGTTCGTCTGGCAGCGCGGCGAGCCGCTGCAATATGCAGTTGATCGGTCTAATTATTTGAACGCGTATTTCTTCCCCCATTACGACTACTGGGAGCGTGGTGCGCAGTTCGCCCCCTATCCGCCGAAGGTCGACGCGCTGGCCCAACTGCTGCACGCATCGGAATACCAGATGGAGAGTGCACCGTTCGAGCCGTCGAGTTTGAACAACGATCTGGCGCAACTGCGTTCGGTGGGGCTGCTGCTATCTCCGAATGCGTATAAGAACACCTTCTACACGCTTCCGTATCCGGTGTTTCCGGAGGTCTTGCCCGAGGTTCCGGAACCAGTTGGCACGGTGATCAGGTCCGGCGAGAAGGTGCCTTGTGACGGCATCTGGGAACCGGTTGCCGTCGAGCAATCGAAATTGCTGGGTATTGTGCCGGTCGGCGATCGCAGTCTGCACGGAAACGGCTGCTTCAATTACCTCATTCGTGATATCCGCGCGCCGAACCTCAGAGATGACGACGCGAGAGTGCCTGTTAAGACACACTGGCGATTGTTGTGGGAAGACAAGCGATATGCGGACGGTATCATTCCCGACGAATCGCAGTATTTCCTTGAGCCACCGGCACCGCAACCGGACCAAGAAACCGTCGCGGAAGTCCGGACCGGCGATCGCTGCCCGGTTTCCGGCGAATGGGAGACGGACGAATACGGCGGCAAGAAGCTGCACATCGAAGCCGGGGCTGCGATGCCGGACATGCTCGTCAGGGACAACCTCGGCGAGCTCAAGGTGCACTGGGTGACGTGGCGGCTGGTGAAGCGCTCGTAGTATGGGCGAGCGACGAAATCGAAACCGGGGGCGAGCAACAGCAAATGATTCCAGAGGGCTCGATCAGCGAGGAATGGTAAAGGTCAGCGATGACGGACGCGGTCAAGCAGTACGACGTGACGGACGAGACGACGCGGCGAAAGATCTCCTGGCTGCTTCAACGCCTGACCAGTTATTCGCTCTGGAAACGCAAACGCGTACGAGCATGCGGTGAATACTTGGCCCGATGATGATCCGGATGGAATTCATGACAAGCACCTCCCGCTCATTGCAGAGATTCTCGCTGCATACGATCGAGGGCTGACCGAGTTGGCCCGGGGGAACCGGCAAGCACGACTGCTGCTGTCCCCGAATGCCTATACGTGGGCTCGGCAATGCGAGTCCGCTCGGGACGTCGATCCAGTATGTCGTTTCTCCGGAAACCGGCGAAATTCTCGGGGTTTATCGGACCAAGTGACTTCGGATGCTGTGAAGTTGGTCGACCTTCGCGTGTGGATAACTGCCGCACAAAACGACACAAAACGCTGTGCGCGTAAATGGTGAGCATGTACCCGGATCGCAAGTCGGGAGCGGATCCCGGCGAATTCGGACCGTGACAAGCCGATCCGGATGCGCGAGCGCACGACTGAGCGGAGAACTGCCGGCTCCATGATGCGAACGCCGGGGGAAGGTGCATCACGTTCGTGCGCTTGCCGGCGAGCCGCATGTGGACAACTCGCACACCCAACAAGTCGAATCGCTGTGCATCGAACGGGTGAGCGCCTTGCATTCAACCACACGAATCGGCCCGAATGCCCTGTCTGGCAGGGCTTTCCGGAACAGGGCCGATGATGCGGTAGTTTCCGCGAGATCCACCGTGATTGAATGCCTTGTGGATATCGCGCTTCCATGCAACTCGAAACACTGTGTAGACCCAAGGTGAGCGAGCCGAACGATATCCGCATGCAGCGTCACCACGATTAAACCAATCGGCCTCCACGATTCCCGATGCGGTTCAGACACCGACTCGGCTAGCGTCGCGAGAGAAGGCGGCATATACCAGGACAAAGTCGCCTAGCGAGGATGATCGTTCGCTATGCTGCCGGTCAACGCACCTATCGATCCGATACACATGAGCGCAACTGCCCGGACCGTTCTCAAAGCCATTCTGAGCATCCCCATTGCCTTTGGGCTTGCCTATCCCCTTATCCATCCCTCGGAAGACGGAGGCGTTCTCGGCGAAATGGAGAGGCTCGGGACAATCGGCGGCATCGTCGCCATCACGGTTTTCCTGGCTCTGGTCTATGCCTACGCGAGCGACCTCCGGACTACCCTGAAATCGGTCAACCAGGGATCGCGCGCAGCCGAACCCAACAGCGTCTGGTTCATGTTCCTCTTGCCGTACAACTTCATCGAGGACTTCTTCATTATTTCCAACGTTGCGAAGTCGCTGGAAGCGGAGTCTCGTATCAATCCGGCTCTGTCGGGTTTGCGTTCATTCGGCCGAATCAGCGGCATCGGGTGGTGTCTTGCGCAGGTTGTTTCGTTGATACCGAATACCATGGGCGCCATCGCCGGCGGCGTTGCGGTTTTCCTCTGGGTTTGGCACTGGGTGTTTGTGCGCCGAGCAAACAAGATGCTTGCCGGCAGCCAGATATCGGCGGCTGTTCTACCAGGACGGACAGGATCGTAGTCCACCTCGGAAGCCAGATCGCTTACCCATGATCGATGTGGAAATCCTGTTCCGCGGCGACTCGAAACCCTGTGATTTCAAAGGTGAGGGCGCCGACGTTGCCTCAATGTGCATAACAACCGGGGAAAGACAGTCGAAACGCTGTGCAAGGGAGTGGTGAGCGTGCGCCCGTTCAAGCCCGCCGGGCCGACCGCAAAAGGCGCTGACGGCCACCGCTGACCGCCAACCGGCCACTTCAAGTCTGCTGATCAAGCGCCTGCACGACCGCCTTCTCCCCGAGGCTCCCGGCCGGCCCGACCACCGCATAGTTGAGCCCGTTCACCGACCCATACCGCGCCAGCAGCGCGCCATCCATGCGTTGCCCATTCGGCAGCAGCCGATGTTCCGATTCCGCCGGCCGGAGATAAAAGCTCAGCGTCTGCCCGGCGTCATCCTGATAGAGCACCATCGCGGCCGTGGCGCCGCTGTCCGTCGTGAACAACCGCCCGCCGACCGGCCTGAACCCCGCCGCGCTCAAATCCGGTAGCTTCGCCGATGCGCCCACGCCTTTGGTGAGCCATCCCTGCAAATCGCCCGCACCGGTCGGCCGGTAATCGACCTTGGCCGTCTGATCGACCACCATCATCCGGTAAGCCTTGACCGCATCGCTCATCGGCGCGATGGGCGGCGCCGCGTTCCACCCGCGCGCCTGCCATCCGCCGAACGTCCCGAGCCCGACGCAGAACACGAACGAAGCCGCCATCGCGAACCGCATCCGCGAGCGTTCCGCGCGCCGGCCGCGAATCGCCGCCGGATCCAGCGCGGGGTTGTCGGGCGGCATCCGCACGCTTTCCAGCGCGGCCCGCAACCGCTGCGCATCCTGCTGCCATTGCTTCACCTGTTCCGCGCGCTCCGGATGCAGCGCGAGATAGCGCTCGACCGCGGCGCGCGCGTCGTCGTCGAGCTGGCCGTCGACATAGGCGTGAAGGTCGTGTTCGTTCGGAGGCGTGTTCATTTCTTCATCAATCGCAAGGAAGGAGCGGGAAGCTCGCCGTCGCTGAGCTGGCGCAGCGCCTGGCGCGCGCGGGAGAGCCGCGACATCACGGTGCCGATCGGCACCTCCAGCAGGTCGGCGGCTTCCTGATAGGTGAAGCCCTCGACCGCGACGAGCAGCAACAGGCTGCGCTGCTCGTCCGGGAGCCGGCCGAACGCTTCGAGCGTCGCGCGCGCCGTGAATTCGCGTTCGGCGGAGGGCCAATGCGCTTCGTCGTCGTCCTGGATGCGGCCGAGCAGCCACGCGTAGCGCTTCGCGCTGCGTTTCCCGTCGAGGAATTGCCGGTACAGGATCGTGAAGAGCCAGCTGCGCAGCGACGCGTCGTCGCGACGGCTCGTCCAGCGCGACAGCGCGCGCTCGAGCGTCGACTGGACGAGATCGTCGGCCGCATGGACATCGCGCGCCAGCCAGAGCGCGAAGCGTCGCAGCCTGGGGATGAGTTCGCGTAATGCTTCGT
The DNA here is from genome assembly GCF_017104685.1 of Burkholderia sp. Tr-20355. NCBI lineage: Bacteria > Pseudomonadati > Pseudomonadota > Betaproteobacteria > Burkholderiales > Burkholderiaceae > Burkholderia > Burkholderia sp. Tr-20355. The sequence goes on from NZ_JAAGPK010000061.1 coordinate 42,126, forward strand.
CGTCGAGGGCGGTGGAGGGCATGGCCGGGCCGGTTGCCGAAAGGGTCGTGGATGCCGCGTAGGACGTCGGCCGGCATCGATTATTCCCTTCAGCATAGGAAAATTTTTTTCGCGGAATAAAGCGGGGTGAGCGGCGTCCTACGCGGGTTCGACAATGATCTGACGATCGGGAGCGCATTCATGAAGCAATCTTCCTCTTCTTCGCCGCAGCGCGAGCCCGGGCGCGGGTGGTGGCGCTGGGCCGTGATCGGCGGCGCGGTGGCCGGCGTGGCCGTCGCGTTCGGCTATGCGGGTGGCTGGCTCGCGCCGGCCCGTCTGACCCCGCAGCGGCTCGTCGACGCGCTGCAGACCAACAGCGGCGTCCATCCCGGCTTCCGGCGCAATCACGCGAAGGGCGTGTGCGTGACCGGCTACTTCGAGGGCAACGGCGCCGCGAGCGCGTATTCGGTCGCGCCGTTCTTCAACGCGGTGCGCACGCCGGTGGTCGGGCGCTTCGCGCTGCCGGGCGGGAATCCGTACGCGCCCGACAGCAGCGTGCCGATCCGCAGCCTCGCGCTGAAGCTCACCGCGCCGGACGGCGAGCAATGGCGGACCGGGATGAACGCGATGCCGGTGTTTCCGGTCGCGACGCCGCAGGCATTCTATGAGCAGACGCTCGCGACCCGCCCTGATCCGAAGACGGGCAAGCCCGATCCGGCGAAAGTGAAGGCGTTCTTTGGCGCGCATCCGGAGGCGGGCGCGTTCCTGCAATGGGTGAAGAGTGCGAAGCCGAGCGCGAGCTACGTCACCGAAAGCTATTACGGGTTGAACGCGTTCTACTTCGTCGACGCGGCCGGCAAGCGCCAGGCGGTGCGGTGGCGCGTCGTGCCGGAGCAGACGGCCGGCGCCGGCGACGTCGCGACGGCCGCGGATCCGAACGTGCTGCAGCAGGACGTGACGCAGCGCATCGCGGCTGGCCCGCAGAAGTGGAAGCTGCTGGTCACGCTGGCGGAGCCCGGCGATCCGGTGGACGACGCGACGAAGGTCTGGCCCGCGCAGCGCACGACGATCGACGCGGGCACGCTCGTGCTCGACCGCGTGGAGGCGCAGGACAGCGGCCCGTGCCGCGACGTGAATTACGACCCGACGGTGCTGCCGCAAGGGATCCAGGTGTCGGGCGATCCGTTGCTGGCGGCGCGCTCGGCGGCCTATGCGGATTCGTATCTGCGGCGCACGAGTGAAGAGGCCGGGGTGGCCGGCGTGGCCAGGTTGAGTTCGGAGGGACGGTGATGAAGGCTTCTACGACGTTTGGTTTGCCGGCGCGGGTGCTGCATTGGGTGATGGCCGCGATGATCCTCGCGATGCTGTTCATCGGCGTGGGGATGGTGGCGTCCGTTTCCGAACGGCACGAGATCCTGGTGGCGATTCACAAGCCGCTGGGTGTGGCCGTGCTGGTGCTCGTGTGTGTGCGGATCGTGGTGCGGGTGCTGTCGAAGCCGCCGGCGTTGCCCGAGGATCTGCCGTGGTGGCAGAAGGTGGCCGCGCACGGGTCGCATCTCGTGCTGTATGCGCTGATGGTCGCGATGCCGCTGATCGGCTGGGCGATGCTGTCGGCGGGCGGGTATCCGGTGACGCTGGGCGGCGGCGTGCAGCTGCCGGCGCTGGTGTCGGCTGATCCGGTGACGTTCGCGTGGCTCCGGGTCGCGCATCGCGTGCTCGCGTATCTGTTCTTCCTGACGTTCCTCGCGCACTTTGCGGCGGCGCTGTATCACGGGCTGATTCGGCGGGATGGCGTGGTGAGGGCGATGGTGGGGCGGTAATCGACGGAAGCTGCGTTCGATGCGGCGGGGCTGTTCAAGGGCGACCGAGGCGGCGCCTGCCGTGTCGCCTGTATACGAGCACCGGGAAGGCTGAGCGGTCTCCGCCCTGGCATGTCAAAAATATTTCACAAAAGGGGTTGCGGAGACCGGGGCAGATGCATAGAATCACGCCTCTTTCGCGCTAACCGAAACACGGCGCGGGGGAAGAAGAGGGAAGCGGTGCTGTTGAAGTCGGTTTTATCGATTCCAGTGCACGCGAAATTAAACCGCAGTCGTCGCAACGAAGTAGTTAAAAAAGTTGTTGACGAGTCTCAAAAAACGGTTGATAATCTCGCTTCTCTGCTGCTGAAAACGCAGCGCTGCCGGGAAACACGAAGTTCCTCGCAGATTGCTCTTTAAAAATTAACAGCCGATAAGTGTGGGCGCTTGATGACAGCGAGCTGATCCTCGGATCAGATAGCGAAAGTATCAAGAGTCTCACACTAAAGTAAGTCAGGTTTATGAAGTGATTCATATTCCTGTCAGCTTTGAGTGAGCGACCGGTTCTTAACCGAACCGAA
>NZ_JAAGPK010000062.1:0-44006 GCF_017104685.1 Burkholderia sp. Tr-20355
TCTCACCTGACCTTAACCCTCTTCCCCTACCCGACGCGCTTCCGATCTGGCTGCGCGGGGCTCGCGACGCTCGCGTATGCGGTCGGCGCGGCCGCGCGGCATGTCGTCGCGCCCGACGACATGCTGGCCCGCGTGTCGCCCGACGCGGGCGTCTGGCTGCTGCTGTTCGCGTGGGCCGTGCTCGTCGCCGACGCGCTCGCACGACTCGCGTTCGGCCCGTGGCGGCGCCTCGTCGCGCTCGTCGTCGCGATAGCGGCGATTTCGGTGCCGCTCGCCAGCGGCTGGTGGGACAGCCTCTCGGTGATGCGCGAATACGCGGTGCGCAGCGACGATTTCTGGCGCGAGGCGATCCGTCACGTATCGCTCGCGGGCGGCTCGGTGGCCGCCGCGCTCGTCGCGGGCCTGCCGCTGGGCATCGCATGCGCGCGCGTCGCGTCCGTGCGGACCCTCGCCATGCCCGTGCTCAACGTCGTGCAGACGATCCCCAGCATCGCGATGTACGGGCTGATGATGGCCCCGCTCGGCCTGCTCGCCGCGCACGTGCCACTCGCGGCCGCGCTCGGCATCCGCGGGATCGGCGTCGCGCCGGCCGTGCTCGCGCTGTTCCTCTATTCGCTGCTGCCGATCGCCTCGAGCGTCGTGGTCGGGCTCGGGCAGGTGCCGCCGCACGTAACCGAAGCGGCACGCGCGATGGGCATGACGCGCGCGCAGCGGCTGCTGCGCGTCGATCTCGTGCTCGCGCTGCCGGTGATCCTGAGCGGCGTGCGCATCGTGCTCGTGCAGAACATCGGCCTGACCGCGGTGGCCGCGCTGATCGGCGGCGGCGGGTTCGGCACCTTCATCTTCCAGGGGATCGGGCAATCGGCCGCCGATCTCGTGCTGCTCGGCGCGATCCCGACGATCGCGCTCGCACTGGCGGCCGCCGTCGTGTTCGAAGCCGCGACATCGCTCGCGAAGGGGCGTGCAGGATGATCGAGATCGAACGGGTCGGCAAACGCTTCGGCGACGTGATCGCCGTCGACGACGTGTCGCTGACGATGCAGCGCGGCACGATCACCGCGCTCGTCGGTGCGTCGGGCAGCGGCAAGTCGACGCTCCTGCGCATGATCAATCGGCTGATCGCGCCGACCACCGGCACGATCCGCATCGATGGCGTCGATACGGCGACCGTCGCGCCCGAGCAACTGCGGCGCGGCATCGGCTACGCGATCCAGGGGCATGGGCTGTTTCCGCACTGGAGCGTCGCGCGCAACATCGCGACCGTGCCGCGCCTGCTCGGCTGGCCACCCGGGCGCATCGACGCGCGCGTGAACGAACTGCTCGACCTGTTCCATCTCGCGCCGGCCGAATTCGCCGGCAAGCTGCCGCATGAACTGTCGGGCGGCCAGCAACAGCGCGTCGGCGTCGCGCGCGCGCTCGCGGCCGAGCCCGCGATGCTGCTGATGGACGAACCGTTCGGCGCGCTCGACCCGATCATTCGCGGCAAGGCGCAGGACGACCTGTTCGCGCTGCAGCGCCGCCTCGGCATCACGGTCGTGATCGTCACGCACGACATCGAGGAAGCGCTGAAGCTCGGCGATACGATCGCGGTGATGGACGGCGGCAGGCTGCTGCAGGTCGCGCCGCCGGCCGAGATTCTCGGCAAGCCGGCGGCCGGTGTCGTCGAGCAGCTCGTCGCGGGGGTCGACCGGCCGCTGCGCCTGCTCGCGCTGACGCCGATCGATACGGTGGCCGAACCCGGCCACGCCGACGGCGAGCCGATCGCCGCGACGCGCACGCTGCGCGATGCGGTGTCCGAGCTGCTGTGGCGCGGCGTCGACGCGCTGCCTGTCGACGACGGCGGCGAGCGCAATGCGCGCCGCATCACGCTCGATGCGATCCGCGCGCATGCGAGGAAGCCCGCATGACGGCGCATGGCAGCGTGCGGCCGACGCGTTCGGCGCTTCCCGCGTACGTCGCCCGCGCGGCCGCGCTCGCGCTGCTGCTCGTGCTGCTGTTGCGCCCCGCGTGGCTGCAGGGGGTATTCGCGCCGTTCGCGGACAACGGCGCGCCGGTCATCTACGATCGCGCGAGCCTGCTCGATCTCACGCTCGCGCATCTCGGCACGGTCGCGCTGTCGAGCCTGATCGGCACGATCGTCGCGGTCGCGGCCGGCATCGCGGTCACGCGGCCGGCCGGCGCGGATTTCCTGCCGGTCGCGCGCAGCGTCGTCGATATCGGCCAGACCTTCCCGCCGGTCGCGGTGCTCGCGCTGGCCGTGCCGGCCGTCGGCTTCGGCCTGAAGCCCGTACTGATCGCGCTCGTGCTGTACGGGCTCCTGCCGATTTTCGAAAGCACGATCGCAGGGCTCGAGGACGTGCCGCGCGACGTCGTCGACGCGGCGCGCGGGATGGGGATGAGCGGCTGGCAGCAACTCGTGTCGGTCGAACTGCCACTCGCGTTTCCGGTGATCGTCAACGGGATCCGGCTCGCGGTCGTGATCAATCTCGGCACCGCGACGATCGGCTCGACGGTCGCCGCGCGCGGGCTCGGCGACGTGATCATCGCGGGCCTGCAGACGTCGAACACCGCGTTCGTGCTGCAAGGTGGCGTGATCGTCGGGCTGCTCGCGGTGCTCGTCAGCGATGCGATCGGGTCGATTGCGCGAGTGGCGAGCGCGCGGCGCGCCTAGAAAACACGGCGACATTTTTCGAAGGAGAAGCCATGGGCGTCCTGGACACCGGCCCGTTTTTTCATGGCACGAAAGCGGATTTGCGGATCGGCGACTTGCTGACGGCGGGCTTCAGATCGAATTATCGGGATGACGTCGTGATGAATCACGTTTATTTCACGGCCCTGCCCAAGGGCGCTGGCCTGGCTGCGGAAATGGCCAAAGGCGACGGCAAGCCGCGGGTCTATATCGTCGAGCCCACCGGGGCATTCGAAAACGACCCGAACGTCACGGACAAGAAATTCCCGGGCAATCCGACGCGCTCGTATCGAAGCACATCGCCTTTGAAGATCGTTGGCGAACTCGATCACTGGGAACCGTACGATCCGGCGTTCATTCAGCAGCTGAGAATCCGCATCGAAACCGGCATCGGCGAGATCATCAACTAGCGGTCATCCGGACTCCGATGCGTGTCCGCGCAACGATCGCCGCGTCGATCGTTGCGAACGTCACAAGCCTACACATCGCTTTCATTCGAGCCGGCGCTCGACCGTCTGGCGCGATTGGCCGATATACTGTGCGCCTCCCATTTCCCCGCACTCGACCATGCGACGACGGTTTTTCTGGCTGATCGTGCTCTCGCTCGGCATTGCGCAACAGGTATCGGCCGAGCAAACGCCCGCTATGCCCGCCTCCGCGCCCGACGTGCTGGCATCGGCGCCGGCTGTCGCCTCCGCGCCGCTCGCGAACGCCAACGATCAGCCGAACGAAGCAAACCGCCGCATCACGTCCTACCTGACGAAGAAATTCGGCGTCGCAAGAGAAAAGGCCGCGAAGCTCGCCGATATCGTGAGCGTCACCGCGACGAAATATTCGCTGCCTCCCGCCCTCGTTTACGCCATCATCTCGATCGAATCGCGCTTCCAGGAAAAGGCGCGCGGCCAGCACGGCGCGACCGGGCTGATGCAGGTCGTGCCGTCCGCGCACCGCGGCATGCTGCGCAACGTGAAGGACCTGACCGAACCGAATGCGAACGTCGAGGCCGGCTCCCGGATTCTCTCCGGCTACGTGAAAGCGGCCGGCGGCAACGTCCAGGCCGGGCTGAAGAGCTACAGCGGCGGATCCAGCGCGTATGCGGCGAAGGTCATGCAACGGGTCGATTCGTTCCGGTTCGTGCTCGAACCCGATGACGATGCGAAAGCCGCGAATACCGCGAACGACGGGAAGGCGCAGATGGTGCCGGTCAGCGATCCGTCCGGCCCTGCGCCCGCCGCGAACCGCAACGCGAAGTAAGCAATGCGCACCCGCGTTCGCGCGTCGACGATCCGACATATTGCGATTCACAGGCCGAACCATCAATTGTTCCGGTATTTCAGGAACACAAGCGCCAATGGGCGGCAACGTCACATTCTTCGCATATTTCAGGAACGATAAACGCGTGCGGCGGCGCATTCGCGCCGCCGCCCCGTGGAGTCTCCGGATCACCTCCCTCGTGCCTTGATCCAGCCCCCTTTGATCAAAGCTGCCCGGCCGCCCCGGTCCACCGCAAGTAATCCCCCCGCGTCCAGTCGAGCGACACGCCGACGCGTTTCGTCCCCGGCCGGATCTTCGGCTTGTACACCGACAGCGTGAGCGACTCCAGCGCCGGCCACTCGCGGAACGACAGCACCGCGATATCGGCGACGAGCGTCTCCAGCAGCCGCGTATGCGGCTTGTGCGACAGGAACGACGCGACACGCGCGCAATAACCGTCGTAATCGATCCACTCGCCCTGCTCGCTCGGCTCGCAGCGATACCCGAGCCGCGCGTCGATCACGATCGGCTGCGGCGCTTCATGCTCGTGCGCATGAATGCCGATCCGCGCGGGCACCTTCAGTTCGTCGACGAACACGCTCCAGCCGCGCCCGCGCAGGCGCGGCGCGTCGATCGCCACGAACGGTTCGTCGAACGGCTTCATGACACGAGCGGCGCCGCGGCGTCGAGCATGATGCGCACGAAATAGTCCGCGAAGCTGCGACGCAAGACGATCTCGAACGTGTCGTCGCCGGTCGGGATCAGCGTGATCGGCGACTTGAAGTAGTGCGACTGCGCGCACTGGCCCGGCTTGAACACGCGCGGATGCAGATCGAGCGGACAGCCGCGCGCGATCACGTCGCGCACGCGCTCGCCGCTGATCTCGACGACCGTATAACCGCTGCCGACATCGACGGCCGCCGCATACGAACCCTGCACGGCTTCCGCGAGCTTCGCCTCGAGCACGCCGGCCGGCACGGGCCCGTTCGAGCGCACGAGCCACTCGTCGGGGCCGAGCCACAGCACGTCGTACTCGGCGCCGCGCGCAACCGTGTTCGGCTCCGCGGGCGGCCGGCAGCCGACCACGCGCTCGAACGCTGCAACGAACGCCGGATCGCTCAACTCGCCGCGCACGTTGACGAGATCGAGGAAGGGCCGCTCGCGCAGCGTGAACTTCTTCGATGCGCGCGCCTGATGCGGCTTGAGCACATCGGCCGCGCCGACGAACGGCGATTCAAGCGTCACGCCGCCCGCGCCCGCCACCTGCGTCTGGTTTCTCGTTTCATTCCACATGCTGGCGCACCCCTTCGGTATCGTAGAAAACCGGGCTCGAGATCGTCGCGGTGATGCGCTTGCCGTTGGCCAGCGGAATCACGACGCTCTCGCCCATCTTGTTCAGGCCGCCCTTCACCACCGCGAGCGCGATCGAGCGCTTCAGGATCGGGCTGTAGTAGCTCGACGTCACGTGACCGATCATCGGCGTCGGATCGACCGCCGACACCTGCGTGTCCTTCGCGATGATCTGCGCGCCTTCCGGCAGCACGAACTGTTCGTCTTCGGTCAGCAGGCCGACGAACTGCTTGCGGCCTTCCTTCGCGGTGTCCGACCGCGCGAGCGAGCGCTTGCCGAGGAAGTCCTTCGACTTCGCGACGACCCCGCCCATCCCGAGGTCGTACGGCGTGATCGACCCGTCGGTGTCCTGGCCGACGATGATGTAGCCCTTCTCCGCGCGCAGCACGTGCATCGTCTCGGTGCCGTACGGCGTGATGTCGAACTCGGCACCGGCCGCCATCAGCGCTTCCCACACCGCGCGGCCCGCGTTCGCCGGCACGTTCACTTCATAGGCCAGCTCGCCCGAGAAGCTGATCCGCATCACGCGCGCCTTCGCGCCCGCGACGGTACCGTTCCGGTAGCTCATGAACGGGAATGCCTCGTTGCCGAAGTCGATGTCCTGGCACACCTTCTGCACGACCTTGCGGCTCTTCGGGCCGACCACCGCGAACGTCGCCCAGTGGTCGGTGACGGACGCGAGCCGCACCTTCATGTCGGGCCATTCGGTCTGCAGCCAGCGCTCGAGCCACGTGAGCACGCGCGCCGCGCCGCCGGTGGTGGTGGTCATCATGAAATGCTGGTCGGCGAGGCGCACGGTCACGCCGTCGTCGAACACCATCCCGTTTTCGTCGAGCATCAGCCCGTAGCGGCACTTGCCCACTTCGAGCTTGTTCCACGGGTTCGTGTACATCCAGTTCAGCAGCTTCACCGCGTCGGGGCCCTGGATGTCGATCTTGCCGAGCGTCGATGCGTCGAGGATGCCGACGCTGTTGCGCACCGCGAGGCATTCGCGCTTCACGGCCGCATGCAGGTCCTCGCCGTTCTTCGGGAAATACCACGGCCGCTTCCAGTTGCCGACGTCCTCGAACAGCGCGCCGTGCTCGACGTGCCATTCGTGCACGCAGGTCTTGCGGATCGGGTCGAGGAAATCGCCCGTTTCGCGCCCCGCGAACGTGCCGAACGACACGGGCGTGTAGTTCGGGCGGAACGTCGTCGTGCCCGTTTCGGGAATCGTCTTGCCGAGCGCGCCCGCGAGGATCGCCATCCCGTTGATGTTGCCGAGCTTGCCCTGGTCGGTGCCGAAGCCCATCGCCGTATAGCGCTTCACGTGCTCGACCGACTCGAAGCCTTCGCGCGCGGCGAGCAGGATGTCGGCGGCCGCCACGTCGTTCTGGAAGTCGACGAACTGCTTCGGCCCGCGTGCGGCTGCCTCGCGGCTGCCGACGAGCCACAGCGGCTGCAGTGCGCCTTCGACGGTTTCCGCGACCTGCGGCGCGACCGGGCGCTGCGCGGCCGTGAAGCCCGCGGCCTTCGCCGCTTCCACGCCCGCATCGACCGCGAGCCGCAATGCGCGCGCCAGCCCGAATTCGCCGGCCGCCGCGCCGATGCTCGCTTCCGCCTGCACGGGCTTGCCCGGCAGGAAGCAGGCCTTCTCGTCGTTCCAGCAAGCCTTGCCGCCCGACTGCGCGAACAGGTGCAGCACCGGGCTGAAGCCGCCCGACATCGCGACCAGGTCGCACGGGATCGTCTGCAGCTTGCCGCCCACCTGGCCGTTCGTGAGGGACGCGACGTCGACCGACGATACGCGCCACTTGCCCGACGCGGCCGTGACGACCGCCCCGCTCATCACCGTCACGCCCTGCCGCTTCGCGGCGGCCGGCAGCGCGCCGTTCGACGACGCGCGCGAATCGACGACCGTCACCTTCGCGCCGCACGCCTTCAGGTCGAGCGCGGTCTGGTATGCGCGGTCGTTGTTCGTGAACACGATCGCGTTGCGGCCCGGCAGCACGCCGAAACGATGCACGTAGGCGGACACCGCGCCCGCCAGCATCACGCCCGGCAGGTCGTTGTTGCCGAACACGATCGGACGCTCGTGCGCGCCGGTCGCGAGGATCACGCGCTTCGCGCGGACCTTCCACAGCAGCTCGCGCGTGCCCTTGCGCATCGACACCGGCAGGTGATCGGTCAGGCGCTGCGTGACCGTCACGAGGTTGTGGTCCTGGTAGCCGAACGCGGTGCTGCGCGACAGGATCGTCACGTCGGGCAGCTTGCGCAGCTCGGCCTCGATTTTCTCGACCCACTGCAGCGCGGGCTTCGCGTCGATCTCCGCGCGGCACGACAGCAGGCTGCCGCCCAATTCGCGCTGGTCGTCGACGAGAATCACGCGCGCGCCGGCCGTCGCGGCCGCATGCGCGGCGGCGAGGCCCGACGGGCCACCGCCGACCACGAGCACGTCGCAGTGCGCGTAGCACTTGTCGTAGCGATCGGCGTCGAGCACGTCGGGCGCCTTGCCGAGGCCGGCCGCTTCACGGATCTTCTCTTCGTATTTCGGCCACATGTTGCGCGGCCACATGAACGTCTTGTAGTAGAAGCCGGCCGGCATGAAGCGCGAGAACTTCTGGTTGATCGCGTACTTGTCGTTCTCGAGCGTCGGCTCGGCGTTCACGCTCGTCGCGACGAGGCCCTGATACAGCTCGATCTCGGTCGCGCGCGCGTTCGGCACGGTATACGGGCCGGACTCCAGTTGCACGACGGCGTTCGGTTCGGCCACGTCCGCCGTCACGATGCCGCGCGGACGGTGGTACTTGAAACTGCGCGCGACGAAGTGCACGCCGTTCGCGAGCAGCGCGGACGCGAGCGTGTCGCCCTGGAAGCCCTGGTACGTGCGGCCGTTGAACGTGAACGTCAACGGAATCGCGCGATTGATGCGGCCACCGGTGCCGAGGCGGTCTTTCTGGCTCATTTGCTCGTGCCCTCTTCGTGTGCGTTGCCGGCAGCGGCGCCGCTGATGGCAGCCCCACCGAATTTTTCGTAGCCCTTGATATCGTAGGTCACCGTGTCGCGCGTGACCTTGAACCAGCGGCGGCAACCCTGCGTGTGCAGCCATTGCTCCTTGTGCAGCCCGCGCTTGTTCTCGCGCATGAACACGTACTCGCCCCATTCGCGGTCGGTCATGTTCTCGTTGTTGACGGGGCGCACGATGTCGGCTTCACCGCCGCACGAGAATTCGGATTCGGCGCGCGGCCCGCACCACGGACATTCGATCAGCAACATGTTGTTTCTCCTCGTTCAGTGCGCGACGGCGGCAGCGCCGTGCTCGTCGATCAGGTGGCCCGTGTAGAAGCGGTCGAGCGCGAACGGCGCGTTCAGCGGATGCGGTTCGTCGCGCGCGATCGTGTGCGCGAACACCCAGCCCGAGCCGGGCGTCGCCTTGAAGCCGCCGGTGCCCCAGCCGCAGTTGAAATAGAGGCCCTTCACGTCGGTCTTGGTGATGATCGGGCACGCGTCCGGCGACACGTCGACGATGCCGCCCCACTGGCGGTTCATCCGCACGCGCGAGAACACCGGGAACATCTCGACGATCGCCTGCAGCGTGCTTTCGATGATGTGGAAGCTGCCGCGCTGGCCGAAGCCCGTGTACTGGTCGATACCCGCGCCGATCACGAGGTCGCCCTTGTCGGACTGGCTGATGTACGCGTGCACCGCGTTCGACATGATCACCGAGTTGACGACCGGCTTGATCGGCTCGGACACCAGCGCCTGCAGCGGGTGGCTTTCGATCGGCAAGCGCACGCCGGCCATGTCGGCGAGCGTCGTCGTGTTGCCGGCCGCGACCACCGCGACCTTCTTCGCCTTGATGAAGCCCTTCACCGTATCGACGCCGACCACCGCGCCGCCCTCGCGGCGAATGCCCGTCACCTGGCAGTTCTGGATGATGTCGACGCCGGCGCGGTCGGCGCCGCGTGCGAAGCCCCACGCCACCGCATCGTGGCGCGCGACGCCCGCACGGCGCTGGATCGATGCGCCGAGCACCGGGTAGCGGCTGTTCAGGTTGATCGTCGGCTCGATTTCCTTGATCTGCGCGGGCGTCAGGAATTCGGCGTCGACGCCGTTCAGCCGGTTCGCATTCACGCGGCGCTCGGTGTCGCGCACGTCCTGCAGCGTGTGGGCCAGGTTCATCACGCCGCGCTGGCTGAACATCACGTTGTAGTTCAGGTCCTGCGACAGCCCTTCCCACAGCTTCATCGCCTTCTCGTACAGCGCGGCCGACTCGTCCCACAGATAGTTCGAGCGCACGATCGTCGTGTTGCGCGCGGTGTTGCCGCCGCCGATCCAGCCCTTCTCGAGGATCGCGACGTTCGTGATGCCGTGTTCCTTCGCGAGGTAGTACGCGGTCGCGAGGCCGTGGCCGCCGCCGCCGACGATCACGACGTCGTATTCCTTCTTCGGTTCCGGGCTCTTCCACTGCTTTTCCCAGTTCTCGTGATACGAGAGACCGTTGCGGAACAGGCTGAATATCGAGTAGCGGCTCATGTTGTGGTCCTTCGTTAGCATTCGATGACGTTCACGGCGAGACCGCCGCGCGACGTTTCCTTGTATTTCGTCTTCATGTCGGCGCCGGTCTCGCGCATCGTCTTGATCACGGAGTCGAGCGACACGTAGTGCTGGCCGTTGCCCTTGAGCGCCATGCGCGATGCGTTCAGCGCCTTGATCGCGCCCATCGCGTTGCGCTCGATGCACGGGATCTGCACGAGCCCGCCCACCGGATCGCAGGTCATGCCGAGGTTGTGCTCCATGCCGATCTCGGCCGCGTTCTCGACCTGGTCGGGCGTACCGCCCATCACGGCGGCGAGCGCGGCGGCGGCCATCGAGCAGGCGACGCCCACTTCGCCCTGGCACCCGACTTCCGCGCCGGAAATCGACGCGGTTTCCTTGTAGATGATCCCGATCGCCGCGGCCGTCAGCAGGAATTCGACGATGCCGGCTTCGTTCGAGCCCGGCACGAATTTCACGTAGTAGTGCAGTACCGCGGGGATCACGCCGGCCGCGCCGTTGGTCGGCGCGGTGACCACGCGGCCGCCGGCCGCGTTCTCTTCGTTCACGGCCATCGCATACAGGTTGACCCAGTCGAGCATCGACAGCGGGTCGCGCAGCGACTCTTCCGAACGCGCCCGCAGGCGGCCGTTCAGCTCGGCCGCGCGGCGCTTCACGCGCATCGGGCCCGGCAGGTCGCCCTCGACCTTGCAGCCGCGCTCGACGCAGGCGGCCATCGTGCGCCAGATCGCGAGCAGCCCGGCGCGCACTTCGTCGGCGGGGCGCAGCGCGCATTCGTTGCGCATCATCAGCTCGGCGATCGACAGGCCGTGCTCGCGGCACTGGCGCATCAGGTCGTCGCCGGTGCGGAACGGGTACGGCACCTCGACCGCCGCGCGCACGCCGTTCACGCGATCGCCGTCGCGGTTCACGACGAAGCCGCCGCCGACCGAGTAATACTCTTTCTCGACGAGCAGCTGGCCGTGCTCGTCGAACGCCTGGAAGCGCATCCCATTCGGGTGCACGATGCTCGTGCCGCTCATCAGCTTGCGATAGAAGCCGATGTGCTCCTTTTCGTCGAAGCGCACCGTCTGCCTGCCGAGCAGCGACAGCGTCTTCTCCGCGCGGATCACGGCGAGGCGCGGCTCGATCAGGTCGGGATCGATCGTGTCGGGCAGGTGGCCCTCGAGGCCGAGCAGCACGGCCTTGTCGGTGCCGTGGCCCTTGCCGGTCGCGCCGAGCGAGCCGTACAGCTCGACCCGCACGCGGCGCACGAAGCCGAGCAGGTTCGCGTCCTCGACGTGCGACGCGAAGCGGCACGCGGCGATCATCGGGCCGACCGTATGCGAACTGGACGGGCCGATGCCGATCTTGAACAGGTCGAACGCGCTGACGTTCATCTGGCTTCCTCTGGATGGGCGGTCGTGAAATGTCGTTGGGCCTCAGTACATCAAAGCGTAAAATCGGCCGATAGAACAAAAACGGCATCGGCGTGGGATACCGCCGCCAAGCGCCGCGCCGGCTACCCCGAAAGTGCGTTTTGGCGATGGTTGGCGACGAAAAACCACAAGTCCGGCCGCGGCCGATCGGCGACGCTGGCTGCATCCGCGTCGCCTCCGGCAGCCGCAACCCGCAAACAGTGTGAAACGAGTGAGACCGCCCGCCCGGCGTGACGAGATTGGCCGCGATGACCCCCGACGTACCCGCTTCCCCCCTCGCAGAACCCGCGCCGCGGCGCATCCGCTTCGGCATCGTGCTGCTGCCGAACTTCACGCTGACGGCCTTCTCGGGCTTCGTCGACATGCTGCGTCTGTCGGCCGACGACGGCGACTACAGCAAGCCCGTGCGCTGCGCGTGGAGCGTGATCGGCGAGACGCTCGCGCCGGTGCGCGCGAGCTGCGGGATCCAGATCACGCCGTGGGAGACGTTCGACGCGGCCGAGCCGTTCGATTACGTGGTGGTGGTCGGCGGGCTGCTGCATTCGGGGCCGCAGGCCGGCCCTGAAACGCTCGACTTCATCCGCCGCGCGGCGGCCGGCGGCGCGACGGTCGTCGGCATCTGCACCGGTGTGTTCACGCTGATGCGCGCCGGCGTGCTCGACGGCTACCGGACCTGCGTGAGCTGGTTCCATTACTGGGATTTCATCGAGCGGTTCCCCGCGGCCGATCCCGACCTGCTGATCGCGGACCGCCTGTTCGTGATCGACCGGCGCCGGATCACCTGTTCGGGCGGCCGCGCGTCGATCGATGTCGCGGCGGCGATCCTGCTGCGCCATTTCGATCACGCCACCGTGCAGAAGGCGCTGCGCATCCTGCTCGTCGGCGAGATGCAGAAAGGCAACGCGCCGCAGCCGCACCCGCCGGGCCTCGAACCGGCGACGCACCCGAAGGTCAAGCGCGCGATTCTCCTGATGGAACAACACGTGGGACGCGCACTGCCGCTCGAGGAACTCGCGTGCAAGCTCGACCTGTCGACACGGCAGCTCGAGCGGCTGTTCAAGGCCGAGACCGGCAAAAGCCCGCAGGCGTTCGCGAAGCAGGTGCGGCTGCGCACCGCCGCGTGGCTGCTGACGAGTTCGGACCGCACGGTCGCCGATATCGCGTCGAGCTGCGGATTCGCCGACGCATCGCACCTCGGGCGCGAATTCCGCAAGCAGTTCGGCGTGCCGCCGGCGGCCTATCGCGAGCGCGGCGGCGAAGGGGTCGAAGCCGGCGAGCTGGCTGCGGCCGATCCGGTCGAAGACGTCGCCGACTGACGGCGACGCACACCGCCCCTCTTTCCAATCGACCACGCAACCCCACACGTTCGGGTCGGTTTAGACGGTGTTGGAACCGGTTTCAGTCAACTTAGCCGAAGTTGGCCGCCCAAAATCGAGGGTTATCCCGGATGCTGATACTCACTCAAATTTGTATGATGACCACATCACCTTACAAACCAGAGCGTCATGTTCGAGAAAATTCCCGCCCGTGCGATGAGCGACCACGTCGCGCAGCAACTGCTCAAGCAGATCGAAGTCGGCAGTTTCTCGGCCACCGGCAAGCTGCCGACGGAAGCCGTGCTCGCGCAGGAGTTCGGCGTGAGCCGCACGGTGATCCGCGAGGCGATTTCGCGGCTGAAGAACGAAGGCGTGGTCGAGCCGCGCCAGGGCAGCGGCGTGTTCGTGAACCAGCACGGCGCGATCCGGCCGCTGCGGATCGACTACGCGGAAGCGGTCGAAGCCACGTCGCTGCCGCACCTGCTCGCGGTGCGCCGCGCGATCGAGGCCGAAGTCGCGGCCGAAGCGGCGCTGCGCCACAGCGATGAAGACATGGCCGACATCGACGACGCGCTGCGCAAGATCGACGATGCGGTAGCCGTTGGTCGCGACGGCGTCGCGGAAGACGTCGCGTTCCACCGCACGATCGCGGCCGTCACCGGCAACCCGTATTTCCTGAAGACGCTGCAGTTCCTGAACCAGTACCTCGAAGCCGGCGTGAAGGTCACGCGGCGCAACGAAGCGACGCGCGAGGACTTCTCGCGCCAGGTGCGCGACGAGCATGCGGCGATTGCCGACGCGATCCGCGCACGCGACCCGATGGCCGCGCGCAACGCGGCGCGCACGCACATGTACAACGCCGCCCGCCGTCTCGCGGAAGCCGGCATCTGCTGAAGCCGGCGGCCGCTGCCCGCACGGGCGCCGCCGCCGTCACGAACCTCTCCCGAATCGATCAAGGTTGACCATGTCACGAAATGTTGGAGTCATCGGCCTCGGCGCGATGGGCCTCGGCGTCGCACGCTCGCTGCTGCGCGCCGGCCTGCGCGTGCATGCATGCGACGTGCGCGACACCGTGCTGCAGGCGTTCGCCGCCGAAGGCGGCGTGGCCTGCGCGACGCCGGCCGAACTCGGCGCGCAGTGCGACGTCGTCGTCACGCTCGTCGTCAATGCCGCGCAAACGGAAACGGTGCTGTTCGGCGAACACGGCGCGGTCGCGGCGATGAAGCCGGGCGGCGTCGTGATCGCGAGCGCGACCGTCGCGCCCGAGTTCGCCGTCGCGCTCGGCGCACGCATCGAGGCCGCCGGCCTGCAGATGCTCGACGCGCCCGTGTCGGGCGGCGCCGCACGCGCGGCCTCCGGCGAAATGACGATGATGACGTCGGGCCCGGCCGCCGCGTACGCGGCCTGCGAAGACGTGCTGGCCGCGATCGCCGGCAAGGTCTACCGCCTCGGCGACGCGCACGGCATCGGCTCGAAAGTGAAGATCATCAACCAGCTGCTGGCCGGCGTGCACATCGCGGCGGCGGCCGAGGCGATGGCGCTCGGCCTGCGCGAAGGCGTGGACGCCGACGCGCTGTACGACGTGATCACGCACAGCGCCGGCAATTCATGGATGTTCGAGAACCGCGTGCCGCACATCCTGAACGGCGACTACACGCCGCTGTCGGCCGTCGACATCTTCGTGAAGGATCTCGGCCTCGTGCTCGATACGGCGCGCCGCAGCAAGTTCCCGCTGCCGCTGTCGGCCACCGCGCACCAGATGTTCATGAGCGCGTCGAGCGCCGGCCACGGCGGCGAGGACGATTCCGCCGTGATCAAGACCTTCCCCGGCATCACGCTGCCGCCCGCCCGCTGATTCGAACGACGTTCCTGCCATGACCGCTTCCGCTTCCCGTCCCCTGCTCGGCTGCATCGCCGACGATTTCACCGGCGCGACCGATCTCGCGAACATGCTCGTCAAGAGCGGCATGCGCACCGTGCAGACGATCGGCGTGCCCGCCGGCGGTGCCACGCTCGACGCCGATGCGATCGTCGTCGCGCTGAAGTCGCGCACGATCCCCGCGGCCGACGCCGTCGCGCAATCGCTCGACGCGTACGCGTGGCTGCGCGCGCAGGGCTGCCGCCAGTTTTTCTTCAAGTACTGCTCGACGTTCGACTCGACCGACACGGGCAACATCGGGCCGGTGGCCGACGCGCTGCTCGACGCGGCCGGCGGCGGCTTCACGATCGCGTGCCCGGCGTTCCCCGAGAACGGCCGCACGATCTACCGCGGTCACCTGTTCGTCGGCGACGTGCTGCTGAACGAATCGGGGATGGAGAACCACCCGCTCACGCCGATGAAGGACGCGAACCTCGTGCGCGTGCTGCAGCGGCAGACGAAGTCGGCGGTCGGCCTGATCCGCTACGACACGATCGCGCTCGGCGCGGCCGCCGTGCGCACGCGGATCGAGCAATTGCGCGCGGAAGGCGCCCGCTTCGCGATCGCCGACGCGCTGTCGGACCGCGACCTCTACGTGCTCGGCGAAGCGTGCGCGGACCTGCCGCTCGTTACCGGCGGCTCGGGCATCGCGCTCGGCCTGCCGGCGAATTTCCGCCGCGCGGAGCAATTGCCCGAGCGCGACAACGCGGCGTCGCTGCCGCGTCTCGACGGGCTGTCGGCCGTGCTCGCCGGCAGCGCGTCGAAAGCCACCCACGCGCAGGTCGCCGCGTGGCGCGCGACGCGGCCGAGCTTCCGCATCGATCCGCTCGCGGCGGCGCGCGGCGAGCCCGTCGTCGACCAGGCGCTCGCCTTTGCACGCTCGCACCTGCCGCAACCCGTGCTGATCTACGCAACGGCGACGCCCGACGAAGTGAAGGCCGTGCAGCAGGCACTCGGCGTCGAGGCCGCCGGCCATCTCGTCGAAAGCACGCTCGCGGCGATCGCACGCGGCCTGCGCGCGCTCGGCGTGCGCAAGTTCGTCGTTGCCGGCGGCGAAACGTCCGGCGCGGTCGTGCAGGCGCTCGACGTGAAATCGCTGCAGATCGGCGCGCAGATCGATCCGGGCGTGCCGGCCACCGCCACCATCGACGCCGAGCCGCTCGGCCTCGCGCTGAAATCCGGCAACTTCGGCACGACGGACTTTTTCGACAAGGCGCTGCGCGCGCTGGATGGAGCCGCACGATGAGCGACGAAGCGAAACTGCGCGAAGAGATCTGCGTGGTCGGTGCGAGCCTGTATGCGCGCGGCCATGCGGTCGGCAGCGCCGGCAACATCAGCGCGCGCCTGCCCGACGGCTGGCTGATCACGCCGACCGACGCCTGCCTCGGCCGGCTCGACCCGAACGACATCGCGAAGGTCGGCCCGGACGGCCAGCCCGTCTCGGGCGGCACGCCGTCGAAGACGCTCGCGCTGCATCGCGGCATCTACGCGCGCAACGCGGCAGCGAACGGCGTCGTCCACACGCATTCGACGCACCTCGTCGCCCTGACGCTCGCGGGCGTGTGGAGCGACACCGACGTGCTGCCGCCGATCACGCCGTACTACGTGATGAAGGTCGGCCACGTTCCGCTGATCCGCTACCGCCGCCCCGGCGACCCGGCCGTCGCGGCCGAGGTCGCGGCGCTGGCCGACCAAGTGCGCGGCGTGCTGCTCGACCGCCTCGGCCCCGTGATGTGGGGGCCGTCGGTATCGCAAGCGTCGTACGCGCTCGAGGAGCTCGAGGAAACGGCGCGGCTGTGGCTGATGACGAACCCGAAGCCCGAGCCGCTGTCCGACGCGGCGCTCGACGCGTTGCGCCGGAGCTTCGGCGCACGCTGGTAACGCCGCGCACCGCGCGCGTCACGCACCGATTCCCATGCCCGCCGTGTGCGCGGGCCTTTCCGTCAGCACACACACACGATCCGGCGGCGTACGCGCCGCCGGCACACGATATTCAAGGAGACGACGATGACTGCTCTCGACGCGGCCGCAAGCCGCTCGCCCGCCGCGCCCGCCCAGGCGGCCGAACTCGACCGCACCTACAAGAAAGTGTTCTGGCGCATCGTGCCGTTCCTGATGCTCTGCTACGTGGTCGCGTATCTCGACCGCGTGAACGTCGGCTTCGCCAAGCTGCAGATGTCGCAGGATCTCGCGTTCAGCGAAACCGTGTTCGGGCTCGGCGCGGGCATCTTCTTCCTCGGCTACTTCCTGTTCGAGCTGCCGAGCAACCTGCTGATGCACCGCATCGGCGCGCGCATCTGGATCGCGCGGATCATGATCACGTGGGGCCTGCTGTCCGCGCTGTTCGCGTTCGTGAAGACGCCGACGCAGTTCTACGTGCTGCGCTTCCTGCTCGGCCTCGCGGAAGCCGGCTTCTATCCGGGCGTGATCCTGTACCTCACGTACTGGTTCCCGTCGCACCGGCGCGCGAAGATCATCGCGGTGTTCATGTCCGCGATTCCCGTGTCGGGCATCTTCGGCAACCCGCTGTCGGGCTGGATCATGGAGCGCTTCCACGGCGGCTCGGGCTTCCACGGCTGGCAATGGATGTTCATGATCGAAGCCGTGCCGGCCGTGCTCGTCGGCATCGCGACGGTCCTGTATCTCGACAACAGCATCCGCGGCGCGAAGTGGCTCGACGAGCGCGAGAAGCAGCTCCTCGAGGACGAAATCGCCGCGCAGCCGCAGGAACGGCAGCAGCACGGCCATTCGCTGAAGGCCGTGTTCTCGGACCCGCGCATGTGGTGGATGTCGCTGATCTATTTCGCGTTCGTCACGGGCCAGTACGGCCTCACGTTCTGGATGCCGACGCTCGTGAAATCGACCGGCATCACCGACACGCTGCAGATCGGCCTGCTGTCCGCGATTCCATTCGTCGTCGCGATCGTCGTGATGAACCTGTTCGGCCACAGCGCGGACAAGCGCCGCGAACGCCGCTGGCACCTGATCGTGCCGGCGCTGATGGGCGCGGTCGGGTTTGCGGTCGCCGCGTCGTACTCGCACAATACGGCGGTGTCGATCGTGTTCCTGTCGCTCGCGGCAGGCGGCGTGCTGACCTGCGCGCCGCTGTTCTGGTCGCTGCCGACCGCGTTCCTCGCGGGCTCCGCGGCCGCGGCCGGGATCGCGATCATCAACTCGGTCGGCAACCTCGCCGGGTTCGCGAGCCCGTACGTCATCGGCTACCTGAAGGACGTCACGCACAGCACGTCGTCCGGCATGTACGTGCTGGCCGCGATGCTCGTGATCGGCGCGCTCGCCGTGTGGCTCACGCCCGCGAAACTCGTGAACCGCTGATCCGGCTGCCTTCATTCGACGCGGGGCGCATGGCGCCCCGCCCCAATCATTCACAGGACCCGCTGCCATGCCACGCTTCGCCGCCAACCTCTCGATGATGTACACCGAGCATGCGTTCCTCGAACGCTTCGCCGCTGCCGCGTACGACGGCTTCAAGGCCGTCGAGTACCTGTTCCCGTACGACTTCGCGGCCGAGGACATCCGCGCGCGTCTCGATGCGCACCATCTCGAACAGGCGCTGTTCAACGCGCCGCCGGGCGACTGGGCCGCGGGCGAACGCGGCATCGCGTCGCTGCCGGGCCGCGAGGACGAGTTCCGGCGCGGCATCGACCAGGCGCTCGACTATGCGCGCGTGCTCGGCAACAAGAAACTGCACGTGATGGCCGGCATGGTCGCGCCGGGCGCCGACCGCGCGCGCCATCGCGACACCTACCTCGCGAACCTGCGCCATGCGGCGCAAGCCGCCGCCGCACACGGCATCACGGTCCTGATCGAGCCGATCAACCAGCGCGACATGCCCGGCTATTTCCTGAGCCGCCAGGACGACGCGCAGGCGATCCGCGCGGAAATCGGCGCGCCGAACCTGAAGGTGCAGTTCGACTGCTACCACTGCCAGATCGTCGAAGGCGATCTCGCGATGAAGCTCAAGCGCGATTTCGCGGGCATCGGCCACATCCAGATCGCCGGCGTGCCCGAGCGCCACGAGCCGGATGTCGGCGAACTCAACTACCCGTACCTGTTCGCGCTGATCGACGCGCTCGGCTACGACGGCTGGATCGGCTGCGAATACCGCCCGAAGGCCGGCACGTCGGAAGGCCTCGGCTGGCTCAGGCCGTACCTGTAATTCACGCATTCCTCAGAGGGCAACGAACATGAAAGTACTGATCACCGGCGGTGCCGGCTTTCTCGGCCAGCGTCTCGCGCGCAAGCTGCTCGAGCGCGGCGAGCTGACCGGCCCGGACGGCCGGACCGGCAAGATCGACGAGCTGGTGCTGCTCGACGTCGTCAAGGGCAGCGATTTCGGCGACGCGCGCGTGACGTCGATCGTCGGCGACATCGCGGATCGCGCCGTGCTCGAAAGCGCGATCGACGCGCGGACGGGCGCGATCTTCCACCTCGCGGCGATCGTCAGCGGGCAGGCCGAAGCCGATTTCGATCTCGGCATGCGGATCAACCTCGACGCATCGCGCGCGCTGCTCGAAGTGTGCCGCGCACGCGGCCACCGGCCGCGCGTCGTGTTCACGAGCTCCGTCGCGGTGTATGGCGGCACGCTGCCCGACGTCGTGCAGGACGATACCGCGCTGAACCCGCAATCGTCGTACGGCGCCGAGAAGGCGATCGCCGAGCTGCTGCTGTGCGACTACGCGCGGCGCGGCTTCGTCGACGGCCGCGTGCTGCGGCTGCCGACCATCAGCGTGCGGCCGGGCCGGCCGAACGCCGCCGCGTCGTCGTTCGCGAGCGGCATCATCCGCGAACCGCTGAACGGCGAGGAAAGCGTCTGCCCGGTGCCCGGCTCGACGCGGCTGTGGCTGCTGTCGCCGCGCGGCGCGATCGACGCGCTCGTCGCCGGTTGCGAGCTCGACGGCGCGACGCTCGGCAACAAGCGCGTGATCAACCTGCCGGGCCTGTCGGTCTCGGTCGACGAAATGATCGAAGCGCTGCGCGAGGTCGCGGGCAACGAGGTCGTGAAACTGATCCGTCATGCGCCCGACGAACGCATCGAGAAGATCGTCGGCAGTTGGCCGGGCCGCTGGGACACGTCGCGCGCGGAAGCGCTCGGGTTGAAGGGCGATACGTCGTTCGCCGACGTGATCCGCGGTCATATCGCCGACGCGCAGCGCTGACTCGCGCGTCGCGCCTCATGCGGCCGGGTCAGCGCGGCCGGGCGGATTCTCCGGCGGGCAACGACGCGGGTGTCGTGCCGCCCGGCCGGTTCGACGAACCGGCCGCCCATTGCCACGCCAGCAGGCCCGGCAGATAGAACAGCAAGTCGCGCACGCGGCGGGCGCCGGCCAGCGCCAGGCAGGTCGGCGGGTCGAACCCGAGCAGCCCGCCGATCAACACGAACCCGCCCTCCTGCACCCCCAGGCCGCCCGGCATCAGGAACGCGATGCTGCTCACCAGCTGGATCAGCGCCTCGATCGCGAGCGCCTGCGCAAACGTCGGATCGGCGCCGAGGAAATACAGCGCCAGCCAGATTTCCAGCGCGTAACCCGCGAACTGCAGCGTCTGCCAGATCGCCAGGTAGCGCACGACGACGCCCGTCTTTCTCCAGATCAACCGGATCGACTGATCGGTCCGCGCCGATTCGCCGACCAGCGCCACCACCTTGCCGCTCGTGACACGGTTGAGTACGCGCATCGCGCGCTCGAACGGCCGCGCATGCTGCACCAGCGCGAACAGCAGCAGCACCGGCACCAGCGCGGCCATCCCGATCGCGAGGTGCGCGGCCACCCGCGCGGCATCGGACGACACGCGTTCGAGCACGTAGCCGATCGCGACCAGCGCGAAGACCAGCTGACTGATCAGCGTCAGCTGCATGTCGGCGACGAGGCTCGCCACGACGGTCGCCGGACGCACGCCGGCCTGCCGCAGCAGGCCGAACGACACGATCTCGCCGCCGATGCGCGCGACCGGCAGCAACCCGTTGACCGATTCGCGGATCCACACGAGCTTCAGCATCGTCACGAACGACGGCCGGCGCGGGCCGCGGATCAGCATCCGCCAGTCCCACGCATTCGCGAGCATCGGCAGGATGTGCGCGAGCGCGGCGACCAGCAGCCCCGCGCCGGCGATCCGCAGGCGATGCAGGATATCGAGCGGATGTTCGCGCCAGATCAGCCACACCGCGAGCGCCAGCCCGCCGAGCGCGGCCGCGCGCCCCGCCTGCCGCAGCCGGGCGTCGCCGCGCGCGGCGCCCGGTTCCGCACGGGCGGCGTCGGTGTTGGTGCCGGTGGTCACGATTCAGCGGCCGGCGACAGCAGGCCTTCCCGGTCGACGTGAAAGCGCGTGCCACGCCACACGACATGCGACGAAAAGAAGCTCGATACGAACACGACGAACTGGAGCAGATCGACGAACGGCAGCTGGAACGCGCCGCGCAGGCCCGCGCCGGTCGCGCGGCTCGTCTTCACCATCAGCAGCACCCGCGCGGCGAGTGCCGCGATCGTCAGCGCGCATGCGGCGGCCGCGCCGCCCGAGAACAGCAGCGCCAGCAGCGCGAGCGGCAGCGGGTGCATCAGCACCGACCCCGCATGACCGAGCCGGTCGGCCGCGCGAATCGTGCAGCTCCAGCGCAACTCGTGTGCGTACAACCGCGCGAACGTCTCCTCGACACACGCGTGCCCGACGACGAACGGCGGAATGACGACCTGCGCGCCCGCCTGCCGCACGGCCTCGCCGAGTGCGTGATCTTCCGCCAGGTGATGCGCGAAACGCGCCAGCCCGCCGATGCGTTCGAGCGTCTCGCGCGTGATCGCAATCGTCTGCCCGAAGCACGGCCGCGCGCGCCCGATGACGAGCCCGGTGATCACGCCCGGCAGGAAATGGTAGTTCGTCATCGCGACGGCGACGCCGGGCCAGAAGCCCGGCGACGCGACGCCGCGATACACGCTCGTCACGATGCCGACATCCGGCTGCTGTAGCGCGCCGACGACGGCGCGCAGATAATCGCGCTCGACCACCACGTCGCTATCGGCGAGACAGAGCACCGCATGCTCCGCATGTTCGAGCATGTTCACGAGATTGGCGATCTTGCGGTTCGGCCCGTACAGCCGCGCATCGGCGACGACCTTGATGTTCGCGTCCGGGTAGCGTGCGCGCAGCGTTTCGACGGCCGCGAGTGCCGCGTCGCCGGCATCGTGCACGCCGAACAGGTGCTGGATGGGCCCCGGATAATTCTGCACGAAGCCGCTTTCGAGATGCTGGACGAGATTCCATTCGTCGCCGTGCAGCGGCTTCGCGACGGTGACGCCCGGATACGCGCGCGGCTCCGCCGCCGCCCGGGAAAAGAACCGGCCGACCAGCACGCTGGCCGTGATCGTATACGCAATGCCCAGCACCACGCCCAGCCCGCAGACGATCGACATTGCCCCGGCCAGCGCGTGCAGCACATGCAGCAGAATCATGCTTCTCCCCAGTGGTGACCCGTACGACCGCGACGCCCGGGAACGGCGGCGCGCACGCGGGCTCACCCGTGCACGCCGCCGTATCGGTTCCCGTTGAGCCGGATATGAAGGACGACCCAGCGACGGTACGCGCAATCAGATGACACAACTACCGTGCGGCGATCGATACCGGTCATGCGCACATCGCCACATGCCAGCGCGGACCTGAACGCCGCGCCGGCAAGCTTGCGAACCGAAAGAATGGCGGCGGCGAGCGCCACGACGATCGAGAGGCGAAACGTCATCGTGGTAAAAAACGCTTCCGGTACGCGCCATGCAAGCAACGAGACCAGCACGAAACACTGGATGAACATGCCGGCCAGTGCGGCGATCAGCAGGTAGGCACGCCATCGCTCGATCGTCGAGGATGCCATCAGGATTGAACCTCCCGTACGGGCGACACGCATCGACCGTAGGTCGATCGAAAGGATCGCGGATTGACGGGCGGGTGCGTCCGGCTCACGCCGCACGCACCCGCCCGGTTCGGGATCTGGGGAAACGGAGAACCGCCCGAGAAATGTCGTGGCCGATGGTAGCGGGATTAACGGCGCCAAACCTTAAGCGTTCTTCAGAATCGCGAGACATTCGCACGGGGTCCGATTACATTCCATTGCACGGCGCGCGTGGTCAGGCTCGTACAATCGCGCATGTCCGTACACGAATCGACCATGCGACTCCTCCTTGTTGAAGACGACGACCTGATCGGCAGCGGCCTCGAGATCAGCCTCAGCCAGGCCGGCTATCACGTCGACTGGTTGCGCGACGGTCATGCCGCCGCCACCGCACTCGCGACGACGCGCTTCGCGCTCGTCGTGCTCGATCTCGGCCTGCCCGGCAAATCGGGAACGGAACTGCTGCGCGCGCTGCGCGAGGCGGGCGAGACGGTCCCCGTGCTGGTGCTGACCGCGCGCGGCACCGTGGCCGACCGCGTGCGCGGCCTCGACGACGGCGCGGACGACTATCTCGCGAAGCCGTTCGAGCTGTCCGAAGTGCTCGCCCGCTGCCGCGCGCTCGTGCGGCGCTCGCAGGGCCGGGCCGGCGATGAAATCGTGTGGCGCGACATCACGATCGACCTGACCGCGCATACGGTGACGCGCGATGCGGCGCGCATCGCGCTCACGTCGCGCGAGTGGGCGATCCTCGTTCAGCTCGTCAGTCACCCGGGCGTTCCGCAGTCGCGCGCGCACCTCGAGGACAGCCTGTACGGCTGGCAGGAAGGCATCGAAAGCAATGCGATCGAGGTTCATGTTTCGAACCTGCGCAAGAAGCTCGGCGCGGAACTGATCCGCACCGTCCGCGGCATCGGCTACGTCGTCGACCTCCGATGATCGCGCGCTCGATACGACGCCGCGTGTCGCTGATGGCGATCGGCTGCGTGACCGTCGTCTGGCTCGTCGCCGTGTTCGGCAGCATCCACTACGCGACGCGCGAGATCGGCGAATGGGAAGACGCCCGTCTCGCCGAATACGCGTCGCTGCTGGTCAATCTCGCGCCGGCCGACCTCGACCGCCTCGCCCGCGTGCCGCCCGACGCACGGGTCGAACTCGCGTTCGGCGCGTCGGCGCACGGCGCCGCCAACGACGGCGATCGCTTGCCGCGCGACGTGCTGTTCGACGTGCGCGACGCGCAAGGCAACGTCGTTGCGTCGAGCCTGCCCGCGACCGCGGCAGCGTTGCCCGATGCGCGCGACCCGCTCGGTGCGCCGCGGACGATCGTCATCGGCGATACGCCGTGGCGCACGTACGCACTGCGCGACAGCACGTCGGGGCGCCGCGTGCGCGTGATGGAGACCGTCAATACGCGCAGCGACCTGGCGACCGGCATCGCGCGCGGCATCGTCCTGCCGTTGATCGTCGCGTTGCCGGTGCTCGCGCTGCTGCTCTGGGTCACGATCGCCCGCAGCCTCGCGCCATTGAAGACCCTGTCCGCGCTGATCGGCGCGCGCGATGCGCGCTCGCTCGAACCGCTCGGCATCGCGACCGTGCCGGACGAAGTGCGCACGCTGGTCGACGCGATCGACCGCCTGATGGCGAGGCTGCGACAATCGATCGTGCGCGAGCGCGCGTTCACGTCCGACGCCGCGCACGAACTGAAGACGCCGCTCGCCGCGATCAAGGTGCAGGCGCAGGTGGCGATCGCGACCGACGATCCGGCGCACAAGCAGCTGGCGATGCAGCGCGTCGTGCAAGGCGTCGACCGCAGCGCGCGGCTCGCCGAGCAGTTGCTGCTGCTTGCCCGGCTCGACGAGTACGAACGCATTCCGACGCGCGCGGTCGTCGTGCGCGAACTCGTCGACGCCGCCATCGACCGCCATCTGGCGAAGGCCGCCGACAAGGACATCGCCATCGCGGCCGGCGGCCTCTCCACGCGCGCAATCGGTGCCGATCCGATCCTGATCGGCATCCTGCTCGACAATCTCGTCGACAACGCCGTCAAGTACGGCCGCCGTGGCGGGCGCATCGACATCGGCGTGTACGACGACGGCGCATGGCAACGCATCGTCGTGCGCGACGACGGGCCCGGTGTCGCGCCCGGCGAGCACGAACGGCTTGGCGACCGTTTCTATCGCGGCAGCGGTGCGCAGTCGCCCGGCAGCGGGCTCGGGCTGTCGATCGTCACCCGCATCGCGCAGTATTTCGGCGGCACCGTGCAGTTCGAGTCCGGCATCGGCGGGCAGGGCCTCGGCGTGGCGATCGCGCTGCCGTCGGCGGATGCGGGCGGATCGACGCCGCGTGCTTAACGTTTCGTTAAGGATTCGACCGTAGAATCCCCCCAAAACCGTGTCCCCTTTCATCCGTCCGGAGTCTCCATGTCCGCACCCGCCCGTTATGACGCCGTCGCCCGTTTTCTTCACTGGCTGATCGTGGCGCTGATCGTCGCGCAATACGCGATCGGCTGGACGATGCCCGACGTGCATCGCGACACGCAACCGGTCGGCCTGATCGCCGCGCACCTGATCGTCGGCACGGCACTGCTCGCGGCGATGGCGTGCCGCGTGCTGTGGCGCGCGACGCATCGACCGCCTGCCAGCGACCTGTCGCCCGCGATGCGCGTGCTGTCGGGCGCCACGCATGGCGCGCTCTACGCGCTGCTGATCGCGGTGCCGCTGCTCGGCTGGATCAACGCGTCGTCGCGCGCGTGGGCCGTGACGCTGGTCGGCGTCATTCCGTTGCCGGCGCTGTCGGCGGCCGGCTCCGGATTCGGGCACGCGATGGGCGACGTGCACGGCGTCCTCGCGTGGGTATTGTTCGCCGGCATCTGCCTGCACGTGGCGGCCGCGCTGTTGCACCGCTTCGTGCTGCGCGACCAGGTCGTGCAGCGCATGATGCCCTGGTGATCGACCTGCCGGCTCATCGGAGCCGGTCGACCCGCTGATCGCGACGCCGCGCGAAGCGGCGTGCAATCAGCGGCACGACAACCGGCGCCCTTCGGCCACGTCGCGTGGCGCGCAGAAGGGCATGCGGCTTGCCGCCCCGTGAACACGACGGCCGGACCTCACACACGATCACGTCGGCACCTAGTTGCTGGTTTGCACCGGCATGCCGGCAGCCGGCGCATGCGCGGCGGACGCCGCCATTCGCGCGCGATCCTGCTCGGCGAGCTTCGCCTCCGCGGCCTGGATGTCCGCCGGATACTCGCCGTCGTCGCCCTTCGCCGGGTCGTACCCGGCCGCTTCCAGACGCATCAGTTCGTCGCGAACCTGCGCGCGCGTCAGCGGCGCGGCCGCTTGCGCGAATGCCGACTGACCGACGATCGCACCGATCATCGTCAGTAGTGCGATATATGTTCTCATCATGAACTCCTTCGATGTTGCGTATCAATCAACCGCGGGGAATGCGTGACCTGCGGAGGCAGGCCGGTCAGTCAGCTGCCGAAATAGATCGTGCAGAAGCTCGCGGGGCCGACGCATGCGGCCGCGCGCGGATGCGACGGCATCCTCGCCGGCCTGCCGGCTTCGGACGACACGGCCGGATCGCCGCCGACCGCGGTGCTCGCCTGGCGCTGCGGCATCCGTTCGGCCTGTTGCCGGAACAGCGGGCTCACGTCCGGATACGACGTATCGGTCACGAAGCGCAACCCGTTGTGTTCCGCGTCGATCAGTTGTTGCGTGACCTGCGCGCGCGTCAGCGCCTGTGCCGACGCTTGCGTCGCGACACCCGCGACGGACATCGCCACCACCGTGGCGGCCACCAGCCAAAGCGTATTCATGTTTCACTCCTTCAGAAGTCAACGAGACGACGTGCTACACCCGTATGACGACGGCCGGGCTGCGTTTATTCCCTGCCGGTCGATCCGCGCGACGGGCCTCCGTCAAACTGTCATTCATTCGTCAGCCGGCGTAACCTGACGTAACGCAGCGCCCGTTGCGGATCGGGCAGACTGACGTCACCTTCTGCGGATCGCACCCCGATCGACCATGTCCGTCGCTTACGACTATGCAGCCGGCCTGCTGCGCACCCTGTACGACCGCCATCTCGATGGCGGCGCGGTGCTCGACACGGCCACGTTCCCGGACGCCGAACGTTTCGTGCGCGCATGGCCCGCGATCCGGGCCGAAGCGCTCGCCGTCGCGCGCGACATGCCGCGCATCCCGCGCTTTCACGAAATCATGCGCGAGCAGTACGACATCTCGGCCAACGATGCACGCGACTGGCGGATGTTCATCATGCAGGCGTACGGCCAGCGATTCCCGCGCAACCTGGCGCGCTGCCCGACCATCGCATCGATCGTCGCGGCCTCGCCGGACGTGCTGTCGGCGTCACTGTCGTTCCTCGCGCCCGGCAAGCACATCCCGCCGCATCGCGGGCCGTTTCGCGGCATCCTGCGCGGCTATCTCGTGCTGTCGATGCCGAAGCGCGCGGACGGCTCGCCGGCCGCGGTGCTGAAGGTCGACGGTCGCGAATACCGGCTCGACGAAGGCCGCTTCCTGCTGTGGGACGACACGTTCACGCACGAGGTGTGGAACGACAGCGAGGCAGTGCGCATCGTGCTGCTGCTCGACATCCGCCGGCGCGGCATGCCGCGCCTGCTCACGTGGCTGTCGAATGCGGTGATCGGCGTCGTGCGGCTCGGGATCCGGATCCGCGGGCGGTCGATTCCGGTCTAGTTCCAGCGCGCAAGCGGCGCGCGCATGCCGGCGCAGCGCCCCCTCCCCCGACTTTCGGCTTCCTGCGGATCGCCTACACTACAGACCGTCCCTTCCGCACGGCTCCTGACAGCCACCGCCATGGCGCACCTCTTCTTCGCCGCGTCGATCCAGCGGCATATCGAAACGCCCGAACGCGACCTCGACGCGCGCACGGTCGGCGAAGCGTTCGACACCGTTTTCAGCGAGCAGCCGCGGCTGCGCGGCTACATCCTCGACGACCAGGGTGCGCTGCGAAAGCATCTGTCGGTGTTCATCGACGGCCAGCCGATACGCGACCGGCAGCGCCTGTCCGATGTGCTCGACGACGCCAGCCGCGTGTATGTCGTCCAGGCGCTGACGGGCGGATAAAGGGACGGATGCATCGAACCGGACCCGGCGCCCGAACGCCGGGCCGCCCGCTCAGGAGACATCGCACATGAACGATCGACTGCTCGTCGCCACCCGCAAGGGCCTGTTCATCCTGCATCCCGACGGGGGCGGCGGCTGGACGCCCGGCGAACCGCATTTCATCGGCGAACCCGTCAGCATGGTGCTCGCCGACCCGCGCGACGGCACGCTGTATGCGGCGCTCAACCTCGGCCACTTCGGCGTGAAGCTGCATCGGCTGCGCGCCGGCGCCGCCGACTGGGAAGAATGCGCGGTCCCCGTCTACCCGCCGCGACCGGCCGACGCCGTGCCCACCGGCACCGGCGACGCGGACGACGAGCCGTCCGGCACGCCGCAGCCGCCGTGGACGCTTCAGCAGATCTGGTCGCTCGAAGCCGGCGGCGCGGACGAGCCGGGCGTGCTGTGGGCCGGCACGATTCCCGGCGGGCTGTTCCGCTCCGACGACCACGGCGATTCGTGGGTACTCAACCGCGCGCTGTGGGATCGCCCCGAGCGCGCCGAATGGGGCGGCGGCGGGTACGATGCGCCGGGCATCCATTCGGTGATGGTCGATCCGCGCGACAGCCGGCACGTGACGGTCGGCATCTCGTGCGGCGGCGTCTGGCAGACCGCGGACGGCGGCGCGACGTGGCGCGTGACCGCGCAAGGCATGGAAGCCGACTACATGCCGCCCGAGCGGCGCGGCGAGCCGAACGCGCAGGATCCGCACCGCGTCGTGCAATGCGCGGCCGATCCGGACGTGCTGTGGACACAGCACCACTGCGCGATCTTCCGCTCGACCGACGGCGCCGAGCACTGGCGGCGAATCGACGCGCAACCGTCGAGCTTCGGCTTCGCGGTGGCCGTGCATCCGCGCGAACCGGACACCGCCTGGTTCGTGCCGGCCGTGAAGGATGCCTGCCGCATTCCGGTGAACGGCCGGCTCGTCGTCACGCGCACGCGCGACGGCGGGCAAAGTTTCGAAAGCCTGTCGAACGGATTGCCGGCCGCGCCGGCCTACGACCTCGTGTACCGGCACGGGCTCGCGGTGGACGATGCCGGCATGCGCCTCGCGATGGCGTCGACGACCGGCGGGTTATGGACCTCCGCCGACGGCGGCGACCACTGGCGCCAGGTATCCGCGCATTTGCCGCCGGTCTATTGCGTCAGCTTCGGGTAACGACGCGACGGTCGCCGGGCGCCATCCGCGCGACCGCCGCGCGCGTCTGCGCGATTTCCGCGTCGAGCCAGTCGAGAAACCGGGCGATCTGCGGCTCGCGCTCGCGCCCGGGGCGGCACAGTGCGACGAAACGCGCGCCGTCGAGCCGCACCGAAGGCTCGATCGGCATCAGCGCACCGCGCTCGACGTGCTCGGCGGCCAGCACCGAACTCAACAACGCGACACCCTGCCCGTGCAGCACGGCCTGCAACGCGTAATGCTCGTCGTCGTAATGGCGAAACACCGCGCGTTCGAGCCACGTTTCGCGGCCGGCCGCGCGACACCACGACGCCCAGTCGACCGACACGGGCAGCGGGGTATCCCACACGGTCTCGATCAAGTCGAGCGGCTCGTCGGTGCGATGCGCATCGAAGCCGGTGGCCGCAAACGCGCCGAAATACTCGTCGATCAACGCGATCTCGTGCAGCGCGGGAAACGTGCGCGACGTCGCGCGAATCGCCAGATCGATCCGCGCCTCGCGTTCGAGATCGACGAGCGTGTTGCCGGTCTCGACCTTGATGTGCAGGTGCGGATCGATGCGGCGAAACGCGCCGAGACGCGGGATCAGCCACATCGCCGCGAAGGCGGGCGTGGTGGTCAGCACGAGCGGGCGCTCGCCGGCGGTATCGGGCCGCAACGCATCCAGCCCGCGGCTGAGCGCGAGCAACGCATCGTGGCTCGCGCGAAACAGTTGCGCGCCTTCCTCCGTCAGCCGTACGCCGCTCGCGCCGCGCTCGAACAGCAGCACGCCGAGCC
Source organism: Burkholderia sp. Tr-20355 (assembly GCF_017104685.1). Taxonomy (NCBI): domain Bacteria; kingdom Pseudomonadati; phylum Pseudomonadota; class Betaproteobacteria; order Burkholderiales; family Burkholderiaceae; genus Burkholderia; species Burkholderia sp. Tr-20355. Next base: position 29,471 of record NZ_JAAGPK010000062.1, read on the forward strand.
GGCTTTCGAGCGACTTGATCTGATGCGACACGGCGGCCGGCGTCACGGACAGTTCGTCCGCGGCGGCCTTGAACGTGCCGAGCCGCGCCGACGACTCGAATACACGCAATGCGGTCAGGGGGATTTTCGAGAACACGGGGCCTCGCGGGCCGGATACGGCCGGGTTGAATTCGATTCAATCCGGGTGAGATTAGGTGAATTGAAGCGGGTGTGCAACGCGGCTAGCCTTGCGGGACGTCGCGGCACACCGCCCCGACGATTACCGTCCAACCGGAGAAACACCGTGCAAGGCCTACCGCGCAGAATCACGCAGGCGGTGCTCTACGAAGCGATCGCCATCTCCTGCATCTCGCCCGCGATCGCGGCGATCTTCAGGCAGGACCTCGTCTATTCCGGCGCGCTGTCGGCGACGATGTCGGCGATCGCGCTGCTGTGGAACATGATCTTCAATGCGCTGTTCGAGCGCTGGGAAGCGTCGCGCCGACAGCCGTCGCGTACGCTCGGGCGGCGGCTCCTGCATGCGACCGGATTCGAAGGCGGGCTCATCTTCATGCTCGTGCCGGTCGTGTCGTGGTGGCTCGACATCTCGTGGTTCGACGCGTTCGTCGTCGATATCGGGTTGTTCGCGTTCTTCTTCTGCTACGCGTTCGTGTTCCAGTGGGCGTTCGATCGCGTGTTCGACGTGCCGGCGGCGACGAAGGCGTCGTGAGCCGGACGCTTACGCACCGGCCGCGATTTTCGGCAGTTGCCAGCCGAAGCGCACCGCCGCCATCCGCAGCGCGAAACAGCCAAGGCCGCCGAGCACGGCCGCCACGACGGGCGGACACCCGAGTCGCCTGCACGACACGACGACGACCGCGCCGAGCAGCGCCGCGCTCGCATAGATATCCGTAACCAGTACGACCGGTATCCGCGCGAGCAGCACATCGCGTACGACACCGCCCCCGCATCCGGTCACGGCGCCCATCAGCGTCGCGATGAACGGATGGACGCGGAATTCGAGCGCCTTCACCGCCCCCGCGACCGCGAACAACGCCAGGCCGGCCGCATCGAGCGTCGTGAGCAGCGACGGCGAGAACGCGGCGACCCGCGCATGAAAGACGAACGCGACCAGCCCGGACGCGAACGCGAGGGCCGGATAACGCCAGTCGCTGACGGCGCTGGGCGGCCGTGCGCCGATCAGCAGGTCGCGGATCACGCCGCCGCCGAGCGCGACGACGAGCGACAGCACCATCACGCCGAACAGGTCGAGTCCCGCGCCGATCGCCGCATTGGCGCCCTCGATCGCAAACACCGCCGTGCCCGCGAGGTCGGCGGCGAGCACGATGTGCTCGATGCGCTTCATGCGAATGAATGGCCGAAGCGCTGCATCGTCCGGTTGCAGCGTGTGTCGCCCGAAGCGGCCGCGCCGTTCGGCCACGTGCCGGCCGCGTATTGCCATCCGGATGCATCAGGCGCAGTACGGATCATTGCCGTCTCCTCGATCGGGGATCGAGCAGTCTAGCGCATCGTCGGGCAACCGTCTGGCGGCTCGCGGCGCGGGCAGCAAAAAGCCCGACGCGTCATGCTCAAGGCACGCCGAGCTACGCCTTCGGCAGGCAGACCCGGCTTGCCGTCGAGCGCCGTCACGCCCGCGAGCCACTTGCCGAGCGCTTGCGGGTTCGCCTTCAGCCATGCGGCGGCGGCCTTGCTCGAGTAGACGGCGACGACGCCCTACCTGAGCGGCGCGAACCCGTATTGCGACGGATGCCCGGCCAGAATCCAGTCCGGATACGCATCGATACACGCGCGCTCGATGCAATCCGACACGCGTTGCGGCGCGTCGGCCTGCACGAGATCAATCGGGGGGAAGATCCGGTGGTCGAACCGGCCAGCCGCAAATTCGAGATGGAACGGCACCAGCACCGCACCGGCGCGCGCGCCGATCCTGAACACGCCACGGTGAATCCGCGCCGGCCGCCCAAACATCGCGACCTCGATCGTCTCCATCGGAAAGCGCTGCATCAGGTACGGCGGCGCATCGGCGAACACCACGGCAACGCCGTTTCGTCGCAGCGCGTGCAAGACGCGCAGCCCGAGCGCATTGCGATTGACTTCGTCGTAGGTGTGCAACACGCGCACGTTCGGCATCAGCGTCGACTCGAAACCGCCATACGTTTCCCGCGCGATGCCCGATACGACTGCGATCTCGGACAATTGCAGCGCGTCGCGCAACGCATCGATCACGATCACGTTCGCAAACTGCGACACGTAATGAAACGGCGACACGATCACGGGACGGCCGCCCGATTCGTCGCGAATCCGGGCGATCGCTCGAGCCAGCGCTTGCGTGGCCGCTTCGAGGCCCGGCCATTCGACATCGCGGCCGGCAGCGCGTTCGGCATGCAGGCGCCGATCCATCAGGCGCTCGAATTCTCCTGCCGCCATCGTCCGCCAGATGTGCGCACGGGTGAGCGCGACGTGGTCGCGCCCCCACTCGTAGCGCAACCGGCCCGCCCAGCGGGTGCGTGGGCTGCCGAGACTCCGCAAGACCCACACAGCCAGCGCCAACCGCTCGAGCCCGCGGCCCGACAGGCGCAGCAGCCATCGATCGCGCCAGCCGAGGCGTCGCTGCCGCTTATCGGCCATCGCCGGTCAACCATCCGTTGATCCGCGCGACGTCGTCGAAATCCAGCGACGCGACACCGGATTTCAACGCGAGGTACGCGGCAAGCATGTCGTAGTGCGCACCCAGCCGCGCCTTGCGGCTCGCAAAAAGTGCCTCGCTCGCTCGCAGCACATCGAGGTTGGAACGACTGCCGACCCGGTAGCCGATCCGCGTCGCGTCGAGCGTTCGCTCGTTGGCCCGCACGAGGCGGCCAAGGAGTTCGCCGCGCTCGCGTGCCCAGTGCAGCCGCTGGAAGGCGTCGAGCGTGTCGGCCCCCGCCTGCCGGGTGGCTGCCTGCAGCGCGCTGCGCGCCTTGTCCTCACCCGCCAACGCTTGCCCGAGGCGCGCCTGGATGTCACCGCCCGTCAGCAGCGGGATCGATATCGTCACCATCGCGGTCGTCGTGGTCGTCGGCTGCGCGAAACCCGATGCCGCACCCGCCGGCGTGTGGCTGCCCGTCAGATTCACGACGGGATACCGTTGCGCGCGTACTCGGCGAGCCTCATCCCGCGCGTCGCGCACGGCGAGTTCGCCGATCTGGACCGGATAGCCCTTCTGCTCCGCTTGGGCAACCCAATACCCGGCGTCATCCGGATCGAGCCGCAGCGCTGGCGTTTCGTCCGGCACGCGCGCGAACGGGCCGAGTGGCCGGCCAATCAGCGTTTCGACAATCCGGCGGCGCGAATCGACGGCCTGCCGCGCGTCGATCTGCTGCAGCCGCGCCGCATCGAGCTGCGCCTGCGCCTCGCGTACGTCGATCAGCGTCGCCTCTCCGGCCGCCCGTCGGTGCACGGTGATCTCGTGCTGTTCGGCAACCGCCGCCACATACTCCGTCGCGCGCATCAATTCGTCGGTCGCCGCCAGAACGTCGAAATACGCACGCCCGGCGCGCAGCATCAGCGCCTGCTGCGCACGCGCATAGGTCAGTTCCGCCTTGGCGGCCGCCGTTCCCGCCTGCCGATAGGCGATCCAGCGTTCCCAGTCGAACAGCGGCTGCGTCAACGATACCGTCCAGCCGTTCTGCCAGTAATGCATCGACGGAACGTCCCGCGTCGCGATCCGGTTGTACGTGCGTCCCCAGCCCGCATCGATCCGCGGCAACAGCGCGGCGCGCGCGCGCGGCACACCGAGACGGCCGACTTCGACATCCGAGCGCACGCCGGCGAGTTCCGCGTCGTAATCGAGCGCGCTGGTCACGACCGACATCAGGTCATCCGCAAGCGCGTGCTGCGACACGCAAGCGAGCGCCGCCGCGAGCAGGATCCGTCCGATCGTCATGCCGCCCCCGCGCGATTGGCCACGCCCGGCACTAGCACACCATCCACGAGTTCATAGCAGCGCTCGAACGTGGCGGCGAGCGAGCGATCGTGGGTGATCACGACGACCGTTCGATCGATACGCTGCAACAACGCCGCGATACGCTGAACGGACACCGCGTCGAGGTTCGACGTCGGCTCGTCGAGCAGCATCAGCTCGGCCGGCTGATACAGTGCGCGCGCGAGCAGCAGGCGCTGCCGCTGCCCCGCCGAGATGTTCGCGATCGAATCGCTGATGATCGTGCGCGTGCGCATCGGCAAGCGCATCACGTCGTCCAGCAGGCCGACCTCGTCGAGCAGACGGTTGATGCGCGCAGGGTCGGCATTTGCGCTGAACAGCGACACGTTGTCGGCGATCGATCCGCGCAGGATCAAGTCGCCCTGCCGCATCTGCGTCATGTGCCGGCGGATTTCGTCGACCGCGAGATTCGCATAGCGCACGCCGTTCAGCCGTACGTCCCCATGCTGCGCGTGTTCGGCCGCGCACAGCAGCTTGAAGACCGTCGACTTCCCGCATCCGGACGGCCCCACGATCGCGATGCGGTCGCCGCGCCGGATATCGAGACTCACGCCAGTCAACACGCGACGGTCCGACGCCCCATACGCAAACGACACATCCCTCATCTCGATCGATTCGAAGCATTGCGTCTCGGCCGCGCGGCCGATCTGCTCCAGCGGCGTATAGCGCTCCGGCTCGCCGTCGACGATATCGGCGACCCGGGCGACCGGCACCGTCAGCATCAGGCGCGCGAACAGCGCGTTGATCGCCTGCGCGAGCCGCTCCGACGCGAGCGACTTGTAGATCATGAACGAATAGAACACGCCGACCGAAATCTTGCCGTCGAGCATCAGTCCGGCCGACAGCCAGGTAATCGCGACGACGTCCGCGTAGTCGACGAATTTCAACACTGCGTCGCGCCAGGCCGTGAGCTTCGCGCTCTGCAGCATCGTCGCCGCGCACGCCTTGAATTTCGCCATGTAAATCGCCGTGCGCCGCACTTCGCCCGACGCGAGCTTGATCACCGGAGCTCCCCGGATCGTCTCGAACAGCAAGTCCTCGCATTCGGCCGTCCGTTCGAGCACCAGCATGTGCGCATCACGCATCGGCCGATACAGCGCGAATGCCGCGCCGACATACGTTGCGAATATGCCAAGCGCGACGCCGGCCAGCAGCGGGCTCTGCGCGAGCATCAGCAGCACCGCGATGCCGCCGACCGCGAGATCGATCCGCAGCGAGATCGCGGTGCGCACTGCGAATTCGTTGATTTCATCCTGTGACTTGACGCGCGCGAACAGGTCGCCGACGTTGCGCTTCTCGAAATACGGAATCGGGTGGCGCAGCAATTGCCCGATCAGCCCTTCGGTCATGTTCACGTTGACGAGCGTATGAACCAGCGCGGTCAGATACGACTCCACGAAGCGGCTGAACGTCCCGATCGCGAAAATGCTCGCGAATGTCAGCGTGAGAATCCGCAGCAGATTCCGGTTGTCGCTGGTCACGATCTGGTCGAGCACCAGGTTGCCGAAATACGGCATGGCCAGGATCGCGCACTGGCTTCCAAGCGCAACGAACAGCAGTTTGCCGATTTGCCCGCGCAACTGCGGGTTCAGCGCCCTCACGCGCTCGAGCGCGGCCGGCACGCGCGAACGTGCGCGAATGCGCGGCAAGCCCGGCGTCGGCGCACATTCGAGCAAGTAGCCGGACACGCTCGACAGGAACATGTCGAGCGCGACGCGGCGTCGCCCGACTGCCGGATCGATCACCTGCACATGGCCGCGGCGAACGCGCTCGAAGACGACGAAATGCGCGCCGCCGAAATGGATGATCGAGCCGGGCCGGATGTCGGCCAGATCGCCGGCGTCGAACCGATACGCCTGCACCGCCAGCCCGAAATCGGTCGCGACGTCGTAAAGGTCCATCAGCGTCAGCCCGTGCGACGACACCGGACGATACGCGGCAATCTCGCGTACTTCGGTCGCACGCCCGAGATGGCTCAGCACCATCGCCAGGCATGCATATCCGCAGTCCGCGACTTCATTCTGGTAAATCACGCGCACGCGTCAACTCCGGATCATCTGGAACAGCGGTTCGAATACCCACTCGGCGATCGAACGGCGCTCGACGACGACGCTCGCGGTGCCATGCATGCCCGGAAGGATCCGCAGCGGCTCGCGGGGCGAGCCGAACGTCGCGCTGCGCACCGTCGCCCACGCCATGTAATCGGTCGGTCGCGCGCCGGTGGGCGCCGACGACGGCGACGAAGCCGTGGCCGCGGTCATCGTCGTGCCGGAAATCGAGTCGATGCGCGCGGCGACACTGCCGAAGCGGGCATAGGGGAACGCGTCGAGCTTGATGCGGACCGTCTGCCCTTCTCGCACAAACCCGCGTTGCCGCGACGGAATGCGCAGTGCGGCGGACAGCGACGGTTTCGGGCTGGTCGAGATCACGAGCGCGACGTCGTCGGACGCGAGCGCATTCCCCGGCACGAGGCCCGAAAACGTCACGATGCCGTCGTTCGGCGCCGATACGGTGATGTCCCGCCGCGCCGCCTCGTAGCGCACCAGAATGTCCTGCACTTCACGATCGCGCTGCGCATGCAGTTCCCGGACCTGCGCGTCGAGTTCGCGGCGGCTACCGCGCAAGGTTTCGAGATCGGCAAGCAGCGCCTGATGCCGGGCATCTCCCTGGGCAATCTCCGCTTCGTTCTGACGGACCTCGATGCGTGCCTGCTCGATGCGATCGGCAATGACGTAGTCGGCGGCGCCTTCGACACGGGCAAGCCTGCGCCGCGCGTCGTCGGCCATCTGCCGCAAGCGGTGCTGCCGATCGCCGAGTGCGTCGAGTTCGCGCATGCGCGCCGCCTCCGTGCGTCCGGCCGCCTGCATGCGAGCCTGCAGCGCGGCGATGCGATCGTCGAATTGCGCGTTCGTCGCGGCCGTCTGCCTGTCGCGCGACGCTTCGTCGAAGACCGGCCTTGGGCGGCCGTCGGCGGACAACGTCAGGTCGCGTGCCAGCCGGAACAGCGGCTGCCCTTTTTGCACCGGGGTGGCCGACGCCACGTACACAGCCGTCACGAGCCCCTCATGACCTGTAATCCTGACATCGAACGGCGACACGATTTCGCACGGCACGTCCCGCTTGAGTTCGATTTCCTGGACACATGCAAAGACAATGCCCGCGCCGACGATGGCCGACGCGCAGTATGCGATCCAGCGCCACGACACATCCGCGAAGCGCGGCAGTTTTCCAGCTTCCCAATCCAATTTCGATGTTCCGGATGTCGGGCCGCCCGCGCGGCCCGGCAGCCTGCCGACCGACTCGCGGCGACAGGCCGCATGCAGGGCGGAACCCGGTGCGACGCATCACGCGGCATACGTGCCGTGCATGAACGCGCCGGCGTGATGCCGGCGACGGAGTGGCAGCGGAACTGCGCGAACCGTCGACCGGTTCGCGACAGCCGGGAATCAGCGCTACGGCCGAATCGTCACGCCGCCACCGCCGGTGGGCGGCGTCGTGGTGGGCGGCGTGGCGGTAGGCTGCGGCGCCGAGCGTGTGTTCTTTGTCGGCGTGCTCCGCCGCTTGCAGCAACCTCCCGCCAGTTGCGATTGCGCGAGCGTCGTGCGATCGATTTTTTTCATCTTCCCTGCTCCTTGGGTTGAAAACGATTTGGCCAACCATGCCGCGGCCACGGGGCGCTGCACATCACTGGTACGACATCGTGAACGTCGCGAGACCGTTGGCCGTGCCGGCCTTGATGTCCGACGCCGTGCGGATGTAGCGCGCCGAGAACGGCACTTCGTAAATCGTGTTGCTGACCGTGCCGATTACGACCTGGTTCGGATTACCGGCGACGGACGAATCGGGGCCGAACGAGATCGGCCGTGCGTCGGACAATATCTGGATGCCGAAGCCGCGCGCGGTCGAATCGCTCGTCAGCGACAACACATTCGAACGGTTGTTCGGCGACGAGACGTCGGTGAAGGTCACCGCAATCCTCGACGACACGCCCCGGCAATCGATCGAGATACCGAGCGGAACCGCAGACGCCGCACTGCCGACCCCGCCGAACATGTGCGCGCCGATCCGGCCGAAGCGTACGTTCACTTTGCTCGACGTCACGGTGCAGCTCTGAGATGCGACGCTCACTTGCGGCGTCGACAGCGTGACCGTCGACGCGGCCAGACCGCCGATGCGCTGCGTGAAGAGCAGCCCGCCGGCAATCACCGCGTTGGGCGGCACGTCGCCCGTCTTGACGAGTTCCAGCACGACCGGCGTGCCCAGATAGACGTAGCACTTGCCGCTCGCCGGATAGCCGCACCGCGACGCGGTATTGAAGACCGACACCGGTATGGTGTAAGAACCGGTGTCCGGCGCATAGCCGTCCGCTTCGAGGCGCAACCGGTAGCCGATGCCCCGGGTACCTGTCGGAATGATGCCGTTGGACGATTGCACCCCCGATCCGCTCTGGTTTTCGACGGTTGTCCCCGTCGTACAGTAGACGCCGACCGGCTTCGACTGATTGAACGAATAGGTGTATCGCGCGCTCGTGATGACGGTACCCGCTGGCGCATCGCGCGGCACCGTGACGCTCGCCGGCAGCGACAGCGATACGCGATAGACGCCGCCCGTGCCGAGCTCGCAGGCGGCCATCGCTCGCGACGGCAGGCATGCAAACACCAGCAGCGCCACGCCGGCGCAGAAGCCGGGCAGGCAGCGGCACGCCGCCGGGACAAATGACATACGCTTCAGCGTGTTGCCACGACTTTCGTCGTTCACTGCAATTCCCCTTCGATGCATGATCGACTCCGCGAGCCGCCGACGCCACTGCCACGTCAGCCTCGCCAAGATATTCAGGGACCATGTATGTCGTTCGCCGCAGCCCAGCGTGAGATGTCGTTTCGCGTCTTTTCCGACGCACGACAAGATGCGGCCCGTCCGATCTTCGTCGGTCGACTGCAAACGAAATCGCTACCCGATCCTCGACAGGAACATGGCCGGTTGCACAAGGCGCCCGCAAGCATCGACCGAGTCATGTTGCCGTCCGCCTTCTGAACTAGGCGTTATTCTCGTGCCCGGCTACGTCGAAGCCAATCGGACAAGTCAGAAATATCGCGACAAAGTGCGCGGGCGGAACACGCGTCGATCGGCGGATTGCCGTGTTTTATTTTTTGACGCGGGTAACGGTAAACCGGACGCTTCGCAAAACGTCACTGGACGCGGGAAGCGGCGCCGCGGGACCGGATCGTCACGGTGCCGCGCATGCGAAAAAACGCCCGCCCCGGTTTCCCGGAGGCGGGCGCTTGCAGCCCGAACCTGCAAACCACCTTCAATGCACGCCGAGATACGCCTTCACCGCCGGCAGACCCGGCTTGCCGTCGAGCGTCGTCACGCCGGCGAGCCACTTGTCGAGCGCCTGCGGGTTCGCCTTCAGGTACTCGGCGGCCGCCTTGTTCGGGTCTTCCTTGTTCATGATCGGCAACATCACGTGGTTCTCGATCGTCGTCGTGAACTGGAGGTTCGACACGAACTTCGCGACGTTCGGGCAGCGCTGCGCATAGTCGGGCGGCGTGGCCGTCAGCACCTTCGCTTCGCCGTAGTTCGGGCCGAACACGTCGTCGCCGCCGCTCAGGTAGTCGATCTTCATCTGCACGTTCATCGGATGCGGTTCCCAGCCGAGGAACACGATCCACTGCTTGTCGCGGATCGCACGATTCACCTCGACCAGCATCCCGGCCTCGCTCGACTCGACCATCTTGAACTTGCCGAGGCCGAACTTGTTACCGTCGATCATCTTCTTGATCAGCAGGTTGCCGTCGTTGCCCGGCTCGATCCCGTAGATCTTGCCGTTGAGCTTGTCCGCGTACTTCTGGATGTCCGCGAACGACTTCAGGCCGCCCTGGTACACGTAGTCGGGCACCGCGAGCGTGTATTTCGCGCCGGTCAGGTTCGGCGTCGACAGCACCTTGATCGTGCCGGCCTTCGTGAACGGCTGGATGATCGGGTCCATCGTCGGCGACCAGTAGCCGAGGAACACGTCGATCTGCTTGCTCTTGATCCCGGCGAACGTGATCGGCACCGAGGCGATCGTCTTCGTCGGGTTGTAGCCGAGGCCCTGCAGCATCGTCGACGCGAGGCCCGTGGTCGCCGCGATGTCGGACCAGCCGACATCCGCGAAGCGCACGTTCTTGCATACGGGCGGATCGGCCGCATAAACGGCCGACATCGGCGCGGTTACCCCGATTCCGCACACCGCTGCGATCAATAGGCGCTTCATCTTGCTTCTCCTCAAAGTGATGTCGTTTGCTTGAATGCGGGATCGTTTATTGAAGCCGCGCGCCGCGATCCCGGCGACGTCGCGGACCGAATGTTGCGTGGCGGCGCCGTTCAGCGCCCCGGCAACCGTCGCTCGTAGCTCGGCGCATGGCCGAACTGCGCACGGTAGGCCTTGCTGAAATGACACGGCGAATGAAAGCCGCAGACCGTCGTCACGCGCGCGATCGACGCGTCGGTCGTGCGCAGCAGGTCGCGCGCGCGCTTCAGGCGCAGCGTCAGGTAATAGTGGGTCGGCGACACGTTCAGGTACACCTTGAACATCCGCTGCAGGTGCCGCTGCGACAGCCGCACGAGCCGCGCGAGTTCCTCGAGCGACAGCGGCTCCTCGATGTTCGCCTCCATCAGCCGCACGACCTCGATCAGCTCCGCGCGCGAGAAGCCGACGCGCGCATCGACCGGAATCGGCTGCGTGTCGGTCGAACTGCGGATGCGCTCCAGGATGAACTGCTCGGACACCTGCGCGGCCAGTTGCTGGCCGAAGCGCATGCCGACGAGGTTCAGCATCAGGTCGAGCGGCGCGGTGCCGCCCGTGCAGGTCAGCCGGTCGCGGTCGACGACGAACAGCTCGTCGGCGAAACCGACCTGCGGAAACTCCGAATGCAGCGCGGACAGGTTCTCCCAGTGCACGGTGCAGCGATAGCCGTCGAGCAGCCCGCTCGACATCAGCGCGTACGCGCCCGTGCAGATGCCGCCGAGCGGCAGCCCGCGCTCGGCAAGCGCCGCGAGCGTATCGCGCGCGCCCTCGTCGACCACGTCGCGAATACGGATGCCGCCGCACACGATCATCACGTCGGGCAGGTTCTCGTAGTCGAGCGCCTGCGTGGGCCGCACCGCGATGCCGTTGCTGGCATGCGCGGGCGCGCCGTCGAGCGAGTAGATCGACCACTGGTAATGGTCGGCACGCCCGACGTAGTTCGCCATCCGAAGCACCTCGACCGCGCTCGAGAACGCGATCATCGAGAAGTTCGGCAGCGTCAGGAAGCCGAAATGGGCGAGGGACGAAACCGGTGAAACGCAGGCGGCGGGCGCCACAGCGACGGCAGACGTCACATCGGTCTCCTGGCGAGGAGGTTGCAGGGGGCCAGCCCCGCGGCTCGGGCCGCGGAAGCCGTTATCTGTTCAGGGTAAGCGGCCGGCGGGTGTACCGGCCGCCGGGGATCAGGCCTGTGCGGGCGCGGTCTTCACGCGAAAGAGCTGCTTGAGACCGGCGAACAGCGGCGCCTTCACCGTGCCCGGCGCACGGCCGAAGCTTTCGGTGATGCGGTCGAGAATGATCGCGAGCAGCACGACCGACAGACCGCTTTCGAAACCGAGGCCGATGTCGAGGCGCTGAATACTCGCGAGCACGTCGTTGCCGAGGCCGCCCGCGCCGACCATCGACGCAATGATCACCATCGACAGCGCCATCATGATCGTCTGGTTCACGCCCTGCATGATCGACGGCAGCGCGTTCGGGAACTGCACCTTGTACAGCAGCTGCCAGGGCGTGCAACCGAAGGCCTGGCCGGCTTCGACGATCTCGCGGTTCACGTGGCGGATACCGAGGCTCGTCAGGCGCACCGCCGGCGGCATCGCGAAGATCACCGTCGACAGGATCCCCGGCACGCGGCCGAGACCGAACAGCATCGCGGCCGGAATCAGGTAGACGAAGGCCGGCATCGTCTGCATCAGGTCGAGGATCGGGCGCACGATCGCGGCGACCCACTTGCTCTTCGCGGCCCAGATGCCGAGCGGAATGCCGAGCACGAGGCTGATGATCGTCGACGACAGCGTGAGGCCGAGCGTGATGATGGTCTGATCCCAGAAGCCGGTGGCAAAGATCAGCAGCAGCGACGCGGTGGTGAACAGCGCGAAGCGCCAGCCCACCCGCCACAGTCCGACGCCGATGAAGATCGCCATCATCAGCCACATCGGGATCGCCTGCAGGCCATGCTCGACGAATGCGGCGAGCCCCTCGATCGCTTGACCGATCGCGTCGAACGTCTTCGCGTCATGGTCGAGCAGGTAGTGAACGGACTGGTCGACCCAGGTACCGAGCGGAATCATTTCAGACATGGGAACCTCGCGAACGCGTGATGGCTTTCAGGATGAGCGCACGATCGACCGAGCCGCAGTAGCAGCCGTCGTCGTCCACGACGGGCAGCGCATTCGGGCTCGCGACCACACGTGCGACGACATGTTCGAGCGACGCGTCGTGCCGGATGCTTTCGATCGGCCGCACCGACGGCGTGTCCTGGCCGATCGCTTCGCGCGTGACGAAGCCGCGGATCTTGCGCTGGGCGTCGAGCACGAACGCATAGTCGGCACTGCCGTTCAGCGTCGCCGCGACGTTCGCGGCATCGCACTTCGACACGATCGGCACGGCGCCCGTCTGCATCAGGTCGCCGGCCGTCAGGTAGCGGCTCGTGTCGATGCCGTCGAAGAACGCGCGGACGTAATCGTCGGCCGGGTTCGCGATGATGTCCTGCGGCGTGCCGACCTGCACGAGCCGGCCGCCTTCCATGATCGCGATGCGGTTGCCGATGCGCAGCGCTTCCTCCAGATCGTGCGACACGAACATGATCGTGCGGCGCTGTTCCTTCTGCAGTTGCAGCAACACGTCCTGCATTTCGCGGCGCTTGAGCGGATCGAGCGCGGAGAACGCCTCGTCCATGATCATCAGCGACGGGTTCACGGCCAGCGCGCGGGCCAGGCCGACGCGCTGCTGCATCCCGCCCGACAGCTCGGACGGCAGCTTGTGCGAGAACGGCGCGAGGCCGACCTGCTCGAGCACTTCCATCGCCCGGCGCTCACGCTCCTTCTTGCCGACGCCGGCGACCTCCAGGCCGAATGCGGCATTCGACACCACGGTGCGATGCGGCATCAGCGCGAACGACTGGAACACCATGCTCATGTCCTTGCGGCGCAGCGCGGTCAGCGCCGAGCGGCGCGCCGATGCGACGTCGAGCCCGTCGATCATCACCTTGCCGGCGCTTGGATCGACCAGCCGGTTCACGAGGCGGATCAACGTGGACTTGCCGGAGCCGGACAGGCCCATCAGCACAAAAATTTCGCCTTCCTGCACATCGAAGGAGACGTTGTGCACGCCGACGACCTGACCGGTGCGCTTGAGCACATCGTCTTTCGTCGCGCCGGCGGCGAGCATGTCGAGCGCCTGCTGCGGGTTGCTTCCAAACACCTTGCACAGACCTTCGACCACGACCTTGGGGGCATCCATCGAAACCTTCTCCTCGTGTAGCGGGGACTCGCGCTTGTCATAGCGTGCCTACATAGTTGCCAGAAAAAACCCCGACCTGCCGACGAATTACGACAAACGCTTGCGCAAATACGACACACCCTCCAGCCCCGCCTGGCGGGCCGCGCCGCGCGGCGGCACCCGATTGCGGCGGTGCAATACGCGCACACCCAGCAACGACGGGCATCCCCCGCCGGACTTGTGCGCAGCAGCGCGGCACGCATCGCATGAGTTTTTGCGCCAACGCGCCTCGGCCGCGCGTCGCTTTGCGACAAATCCGCGTCCGATCCGGCGGCGCTCTGTTCAGACGAAAACATCCATCGCATTCACCGGTAAAAAGCATGACCGTGCAAAAAGCCGCGCGACGACACCGGACGGCGCACGCCGCGATACCGCCCCCACCCCGGAAATCCGCGACGGTCCGCTGTGTTACATTCCCCGCAAGCACGTTGAGCGCGACGTCGCCGCGGGCCTTTCGCACGAGAGGCCACGCACGCGGCACGCGCCTGCCGGTTCGCCTGCCGGCCGTGCTGAAACCGCCTCGATCCGGTGCGATCCGCGAGCGAAGGACGATAACGATAGCGAGAGGGAGCAAGGCGTTGAACTGGGCATTCGCCGTAATCGGTTTCGTCGTGGGCGGCATCGCCGCCTTGATCGGGGATTTCTCGGCCGCGAGCGGTGCGCTGCTCGGAGCCGCCGCCGGGTTCGCCATCGGTCGCGCACTTCAGCAACGCCATCCCAGGAACACGCCCGCCGCTCGGGATGCGTTCGCGCTGTCCGCGACATCGCCCTCCGCGCCCTTGCCGCTCGCCGATCGCGTCGCGCGCCTCGAGGCGACCGTCGACACGCTCACGCGCGAACTCGACTCGCTGCGCGCCCAGCTGGCCGGCGCGAAGGCTGGTGCGGCGACCGCCGGAAACGTCGCGCAAACGGTGCCGGCCGGTGCGGCAACCGCGCCGCCGTCGACGCCCGTCCCGCCACCGCCGGTACAGCCCGCGCAACCT
>NZ_JAAGPK010000063.1:0-238 GCF_017104685.1 Burkholderia sp. Tr-20355
GAAAAAAAAAAAAAAAAAACACCACAACATCGAACAACGTACCACTAATATAATCTCCTAACAACTGCACATACATACCATACACTCACATGCTTCCATCTTACTTCATTGCGATTCTTACTACTGTCCTACGTGCGCACTCCACATCTGCAGCCCAGCTTTCACTCCTATACGTACCTCTGAGTCCCGTACAACTCATCTTCAGTTATACGTATTGTAAGTCCTACTAGACCTGCAT
>NZ_JAAGPK010000064.1:0-43438 GCF_017104685.1 Burkholderia sp. Tr-20355
TGAAGCTGGCGGGCGTGGTGCTGTGCGGGTGGCAGATGGCGCGCGCGCTGGTGGCGGCGCAGGCGAACCGCGCGAGCGACCCGGCGTTCTTCGATGCGAAGATCGCGATCGCGCAATGTTATGCGGAACACATTCTCGTGCAGGCGGGTGCGCTCGAGGCGTCGATCGTCGGCGCGAAGGGCAACGAGAGCGTGCTCGCGTTGACGGAAGACCAGTTCTGACCGCGAGCAACGCCGTCGACGCAACGAAAAAGGCGCCCGAGGGCGCCTTTCCTTTTGCCGCCGGCCGGCCCGTGTTGCGGGCCGTCGCGGCTCAGGCGTAGGCCGGGCGCGTCTGGCCGGCCACGTCCTTCAGGTAGCGATGCACCGACAGGTCGTCGGCCTGGATCGCGGGCATCTTGCCCGAGATCAGGTCGGCGAGCAGTTGGCCCGAGCCGCACGACATCGTCCAGCCGAGCGTGCCGTGGCCGGTGTTCAGGAACAGGTTCGACACCGGCGTGCGGCCGACGATCGGCGTGCCGTCCGGCGTCATCGGGCGCAGGCCCGTCCAGAACGTGGCCTTCGACGTGTCGCCGCCGCCCGGGAACAGGTCGTTGACGCACATCTCGAGCGTTTCGCGGCGCGCGGCGCGCAGCTTCTTGTCGAAGCCGACGATTTCCGCCATGCCGCCGACACGGATGCGCTGGTCGAAACGCGTGATCGCGATCTTGTAGGTCTCGTCGAGCACGGTCGACACCGGAGCGGCCGCTTCGTTGACGATCGGCGCGGTGATCGAATAGCCCTTCAGCGGATAGACCGGGATCTTCATCAGGTTCGAGATGAAGTTCGTCGAGTACGAGCCGAGCGCAACGACGTACGCGTCCGCGCGCACCGTCTCGCTGCCGCACTGCACGCCGGCGATCTTGCCGCCCGCGATCGCGAGCGCATCGATCGGCGTGTTGTAGCGGAACTTGACGCCGAGCGATTCGGCGAGCGCGGCCAGGCGCGTCGTGAACAGCTGGCAATCGCCCGTTTCGTCGCCCGGCAGGCGCAGGCCGCCCGTCAGCTTGTGCGAGACGGCGGCAAGCGCCGGTTCGGCATTCTTCAGTTCGGCCGGCGACAGCAGTTCGAACGGCACGTTCGCTTCCCGCAGCACCGCGATGTCCTTCGCCGCGCCGTCGAGTTGCTGCTGCGTGCGGAACAGTTGCAGCGTGCCGCCCGTGCGGCCTTCGTACTCGATGCCCGTATCGGCGCGCAGCGCCTGCAGGCAGTCGCGGCTGTATTCGGCGAGGCGGACCATGCGGCCCTTGTTGACCGCATAGCGCTCGGCCGTGCAGTTGCGCAGCATCTGGTACATCCACTGGAGCTGGAAGCGCGTGCCGTCGAGGCGGATCGCGAGCGGCGCATGCTTTTCGAACATCCACTTGACGGCTTTCAGCGGCACGCCGGGCGCGGCCCACGGTGCGGCATAACCGGGCGAGATCTGGCCTGCGTTCGCGAAGCTCGTCTCGAGCGCCGGGCCGGCTTCCCGGTCGATCACGGTGACTTCATGGCCGGCGCGTGCAAGGTAATACGCGCTTGCCACGCCCACTACACCACTGCCCAGAATGACGACTCGCATAGCTGCTCCAGATGGAAGGGACCAGATCGAGGCCGGGCGCGTGTGCGGCTCCGTGTAACCTCTAGCTGATCTAGTTTTTTGCGCTATGGTATTGTCGAATGTGTAGGTTTTGTTATCGTATTTTTCAGGTTTTCAGCATAAACAAATGAGAACGCAACGTCAGCCCGTACGCTCGCTCGACAAGCTCGACCGGCGCATCCTGAAACTGCTCCAGGACGACGGCCGGATGGCGATGAAAGACCTCGCGGAACAGGTCGGACTGACCGTCACGCCGTGCATCGAGCGCGTGCGTCGCATGGAGCGCGACGGCGTGATCACCGGCTATCACGCGCGGGTCGACCCGGGTCAGCTGGGGGCCGCGCTGCTGGTGTTCGTCGAGATCACGCTTGGCCACAAGGGCGGCAACATGTTCGAGCAATTCCGCCGGGAAGTGATGAAGATCGACGAGGTGCTCGAATGCCATCTGGTTTCCGGTGATTTCGACTACCTGATCAAGGCGCGGATCGGCGAGATGGCCGACTACCGGAAGCTGCTCGGCGACATCCTGCTGCAACTGCCCGGCGCGGTGCAGTCGAAGAGCTATGTCGTGATGGAGGAAATCAAGGAAACGCTGACGATTGCCGTCGGCGAGTGACGCGTCGGCAGCCTGTTGTCGAGCCCCTTATCCCGCCCTTGGCATGCTGCGCCCAATACTGTATAAATGTACAGTATTGGGCGCAGGCGAAGGGGTGGGCATATGGACGATCGGTCCGACAACGAATTTCCGGTAGCGCCGCCCGTGCCCCGCAAGGGGCGCGGTGCGGTCGACAACCTGCAGGGGCGGTATGAAATCGCGCAGCGCGAAGCGGTCGACGACGGCTGGACGCACGAGTCGGACGATGCCGACTTCCCCGCGCCGCTGCGCACGCAGGTGTTCGAGGAGCGTGCGAAAAGCATCCTGACGCACAACCAGTCGCCCGATATTCCGTTCAGCGTATCGCTCAACCCGTATCGCGGCTGCGAGCACGGTTGCATCTACTGCTTCGCGCGGCCGACGCACAGCTATCTCGGCCTGTCGCCGGGGCTCGATTTCGAAAGCCGCATCTACGCGAAGGTCAACGCGGCCGAGCTGCTCGAGCGCGAGATTTCGCGCAAGCGCTACGTGCCGGAGCCGATCGCGCTCGGCGTCAACACCGACGCGTACCAGCCGGTCGAGCGCGACCTGCGCATCACGCGCAGCGTGATCCAGGTGATGCACGATCGCGGGTTGCCGTTCGCGGCGATCACGAAATCGTCGCTGATCGAGCGCGATCTCGACCTGCTCGCACCGATGGCCGAGCGCGGGCAGGTGATGGCGGCGGTCACGATCACGACACTCGATGCCGATCTCGCTCGTACGCTCGAGCCCCGCGCGGCCACGCCGGCGCGACGGCTGCGCACGATCCGCGCGCTGCGCGACGCGGGCGTGCCGGTCGGCGTGAGCATTGCGCCGGTGATTCCGTTCGTGACCGAGCCCGACATGGAGCGCGTGCTCGAAGCGTGCGCGGAAGCCGGCGCGACGCACGCAAGCTACATCATCCTGCGGCTGCCGTGGGAGGTCGCGCCGCTGTTCAAGAACTGGCTCGCCGCGCATTTCCCCGACCGCGCGGAACGCGTGATGAACCGCGTGCGCGACATGCGCGGCGGCAAGGACTACGACGCGGATTTCTCGAAGCGGATGAAGGGCGAGGGGATCTGGGCGGACCTGTTGCGGCAGCGCTTTCGCCAGGCCGTCAAGCGGCTCGGGTTGAACGAGCGCACGAACGGCATTCTCGATCTGTCGCAGTTCCGCGGTGCGCCGGCCGCGGTCGCGCCGGCGCCGCGTGTTGCCGGACGTTCGGCCGGTGCGAAGCCACGCGACGACATGCAGTTGAATCTGTTCTGATACGCGAGCAAGGCCGCCGCGTGCCGGCACCGGGCGAGGGCCCTCGGCGCCGCGTCCGTCGTGCTTACTGCGAAATCTGCTTCGCGGCTTCGACCTGCGATTCGAAATACGTCTGGAACGACAGCGCGAGTGCGGTCATCAGCAGGAACGCGCCGATCAGCAGCGAGAAGATCACGACGAAGATCACGGTCCAGCCCGACTTGCTGTGCTTGCCGGTGTCCGCGTTGAATTGCGCATCCCATTTTTCGTCAGGGCGCAGCCCGTAGACGAGTGCGGCGAGGAATGCCGCCAGCAGCGAGATCGCGCCGGGTATCGCGAGCCACCAGCCGAGGCCGGCAGTGCGTTGGGTCGCCGCAAGCAAAAGGAAGCCCGGGATGCCGACGATCGTCGCAAGCAGGTGCGCCCAGCCGTACACGTCGCGCAAGCCATACAGATAGAAGCGGTGCGCGCCGAGCGAACCGAACAGGAACGCGAGGGCGGCAGTGAGCGTCTTGGAGCGGAAGCGGCGGGACGGTGCGGTGCTGCTGGACATGGATGGCGGCGGATGGTCGTTGGCATGGGCGGCCGGCGGGCCGGCGCGGGCGCGCGGCCCGGCACGCATTCTACGATGCCCGGTCGGGCCCGGTCACCCCTTGCCTGCGTCAAGGTGCCGCATAGGTCACGCGGTAGATGGCGCCGGCGTAATCGTCGCTGACGAGCAGCGAGCCGTCCGGCAGCGGCAGCACGTCGGCCGGGCGTCCCCATACCGTGCCGTCGGGGCGCAGCCAGCCCGTGACGAACGGCATCTGCTGCGCGTGGCTGCCGTCCGCCGACACGATCACGCGCATCACGCGGTAGCCGACCTTCGTGCTGCGGTTCCACGACCCGTGTTCGGCGATGAACACGTTATTGCGATACGACGCCGGAAACATCGGCCCGGTATAGAAGCGCATGCCGAGCGCGGCGACATGCGCGCCGAGTTTCAGGACGGGCGGCGCGTAGCGGCGGCACACGCCGGCGCTGCCGAATTCGGGGTCGGGCGTATCGCCGCCATGGCAATAAGGAAAGCCGAAGTCGAGTCCGGCGCGCGGGGCGCGATTCAGCTTGTCATCGGGTACGTCGTCGCCCATCAGGTCGCGCCCGTTGTCGGTAAACCACAGCTCGCCCGAATCGGGATGCCATGCGAAGCCGACCGTATTGCGTACACCGCGCGCGACCACCTCGCGTTCGCTGCCGTCCGCCTTCATGCGCGCGATGATCGCGTAGCGGCTGCGATCGGCAAGGCAGGCATTGCACGGTGCGCCGGTCGGCACGTACAGCTTGCCGTCGGGGCCGAACGCGATGAATTTCCAGCCGTGATGATGTTCCGTCGGTAGCGCATCGGTCACGACGACGGGGGCGGGCGGTCGGGCGAGCCGATCGTCGACATGATCGACGCGCAGGATCCGCGATACGGCGGATATATAGAGGGCGCCATCGCGGTAGGCGACGCCGACGGGCATGTCGAGCCCGGAGGCGATCACGTAGTGCGCGGTGATCCGGCCCTCGGGCATCGCGAACGCGTGCACGCGGCCTTCGCGTGTGCCGACATACAGGATGCCGCGGGGCGACCAGGCCATTTCGCGCGCGGCCGGTACCGTGTCGGTCAGGATTTCCACGTGGAAGCCGGGCGGGACGACGAGTTCACTCACCGGCAACGGCGCGGCAAACGCCGGTGCGGACGCGAGGCTGGCAAGGCCGGCGAGCAGCGCCGTGAAACGGTTCTGCGCGCGGCGCGTCGAGGCAGCGGGAAGGGGCGGCATGACGGCGGGAAACGTCCTGGACACGACGATTGTATGCCCGCCCGACAGGCCGCCCGCGGAATTTTGCGCGTAAGTGTTTGTTGTACCTCTGGTTTCCGGCTATAATCGCGTGTTTCAGTAGTTTCGAACCCGGTTTTCCGAAGGACATCATATGGTTATCATCCGTCTGGCTCGTGGCGGCTCGAAGAAGCGCCCGTTCTACAACATCGTCGCTACCGATTCGCGCAACCGTCGTGACGGCCGCTTCATCGAGCGCGTCGGCTTCTACAACCCGGTCGCCACGAAGGGCGAATCGCTGCGTATCGCTCAGGATCGCCTGACGTACTGGCAAGGCGTTGGCGCGCAACTGTCGCCGACCGTCCAGCGTCTCGTGAAGGAAGCGCAAAAGGCGCAACCGGCTGCCTAACATGGCACGGTGTGCCGGTCGTGCCGGCTGTGAGGTGCATTGATGGCGGGTCACGATTCCGGTAATGCAAGGCGCGGGCGTGCGTCATTCGGCGCGTTCGTCCGCAAGCCGGTCGAGCGCGACGCTGTCGCGAGCGCCGGTGAGGCTGCCGAGCAAGGTGGTCTCGAAGCGACGCAAGCCTGGCCCGACGACGCAGTCGAGGTCGGGGCGGTAGTCGACGCCTACGGCCTGAAGGGCTGGGTCAAGGTGGCGACGCATGCCGACGCCGGTCGCGGCGGCGATGCATTGCTCAACGCGCGTCGCTGGTGGCTGGAGCGCGGTGCGGAGCGGCTTTCGGTCCGCATCATGCAGTCGAAGACGCACAGCGACACCGTCGTTGCGCAACCCGCGGGCGTCAGCGACCGCGATGCCGCACTCGCGATGCGCGGCTTTCGCGTGTTCGTGCGCCGGGAAGATTTCCCGGCACTGGCCGCGGACGAATTCTATTGGGTCGACCTGATCGGTCTCGATGTCGTCAACGAGCAATCGGTGGCGCTCGGGAAGGTGAGCGGGATGATCGACAACGGCGTGCATTCGATCATGCGTGTCGAGTATCCGGCGACCGGCAAAGACGGTCAGCCGACCACCGACGAACGGTTGATCCCGTTTGTCGGCGTATACGTCAAAACGGTGGATCAGGCGGCGCGTCGGATCGTCGTCGACTGGGAAGCCGATTACTGAAATGAACCAGGTAACCGAGAGCGCGGTGCAGTTCGACGTCGTCACGCTCTTTCCCGAGATGTTCCGTGCACTGACCGACTGGGGAATCACCAGCCGGGCCGTCAAGCAGGGGCGCTTCGGGCTGCGCACCTGGAACCCGCGTGATTTCACGACGGACAACTACCGCACGGTCGATGATCGTCCGTACGGCGGCGGTCCGGGCATGGTGATGCTGGCGAAGCCGCTCGAAGCCGCCATTGACGCCGCGAAAGCGGCGCAGGCGGAGCAGGGCATCGCGAGCACGCGTGTCGTGATGATGTCGCCGCAGGGCGCGCCGCTCACGCATGAGCGTGCCGTGCGGATGGCGCAGGAGCCCGGTGTCGTCGTGCTGTGCGGCCGCTACGAAGCGATCGACCAGCGTCTGCTCGACCGGTGCGTCGACGAGGAAATCAGCCTCGGCGATTTCGTCCTGTCGGGCGGCGAACTGCCGGCGATGGCGATGATGGATGCCGTCGTGCGGCTGCTGCCCGGCGTGCTGAACGATTCGTTGTCGGCCGTGCAGGACAGTTTCGCCGACGGCTTGCTCGATTGCCCGCACTACACGCGCCCCGAGGAATACCATGGCGTGCGCGTGCCGGACGTGCTGCTCGGCGGGCATCATGCCGAGATCGAGCGGTGGCGGCGGCAGGAAGCATTGCGGAATACGTGGCGGAAGCGGCCGGACCTGATCGTCCGGGCGCGCCGCGAGAAGTTGCTGAGCCGGGCCGACGAGGCGTGGCTTGCGAACCTCGCACGCGAAGCGAAGGACGCCTCCTGAGGCGGCTGCGCGAGCGGGAATTGGCGGTGCCGTGCATGCGTGTGCGGTGCCTGATGTGAATCCATCCTCTATCGGGGCCAGGCCTGGAAGCAGGCGGGTACCAACGCCGACACGATGGCATAAGGAGTCAGTAATGAATCTGATCGCAAAACTTGAGCAGGAAGAGATCGAGCGCGCGCTCGCCGGCAAGACGATCCCCGAATTCGCCCCGGGCGACACGGTGATCGTGAACGTGAACGTGGTTGAAGGTAACCGCAAGCGCGTTCAGGCTTACGAAGGCGTCGTGATCGCGATTCGCAACCGTGGTCTGAACTCGAACTTCATCGTCCGCAAGATCTCGTCGGGCGAAGGCGTCGAGCGTACGTTCCAGACGTACTCGCCGCTGCTGGCAAGCATCGTCGTGAAGCGTCGCGGCGATGTGCGTCGTGCGAAGCTGTACTACCTGCGCGAGCGTTCGGGCAAGTCGGCTCGTATCAAGGAAAAGCTGGTGTCGAAGGATCGCGCCGCAGCAGCTTCCCAAGAGTAAGAGCTGTAAGGAAAAAGCACCCACCCGGGTGCTTTTTTCATTCTGGCGCGACAATATGCTCGATACGACACGAACCCGAGAGCCCCATTGAATCGCCGCCCCATCATCGATCCCGAAGTCCTGCCGGTCGAAGGCACCGGTGCCGGCCTGCCTGTCATCGATCCCCCGCTGATGACGCCGTCCGGCTTGCGCGAACGTTTCGCGCGTACGCTCGACTGGAGCGTCGAGCCCGGCGAGGCGAGGCTGCAGGAGGGCGTCGATCCGCGCAGCGCGGCCGTCCTCATGCCGCTCGTCGTCCGCGAGTCGGGCCTGACCGTGCTGTTGACCCAGCGTGCCGACCACCTGAACGACCACGCCGGGCAGATCAGCTTCCCCGGCGGCCGTCGCGAGACGTTCGATCGCGATGCAACGGCCACCGCGTTGCGCGAGGCGAAGGAAGAGATCGGGCTGGCCGCCGAACGGGTCGAGATCCTCGGTGCGCTACCCGACTACCTGACCGGCACGGGCTTCTGCGTGACGCCGGTGGTCGGCCTCGTGCATCCGCCGTTCACGGTGCAGGCCGATACGTTCGAAGTCGCCGAGATTTTCGAAGTGCCGCTCGCGTTCGTGATGAATCCCGCGAACCATCAGGTCCGCGTGTTCCGCTGGGAAGGCGGCGAGCGTCGTTTTTTTGCGATGCCCTATCCGAATGGCGAAGCGGGCGGGCATTACTTCATCTGGGGCGCAACTGCCGGCATGTTTCGCAATCTCTACCGCTTCTTGGCCGCCGGTTAGGCGCATGCACCGGCCGGCGCGCGCGGCCGGCCGCCGGGCGACCGCGCCGGCAGCCATGCGGGGCTGGCGCTGTGCTATCGTTATGCAAAAAATGACATAACTCCGAAGACGGCGCCACGCATGACTTTCTTTTCGGTTCTCCTCGCCCTCATCATCGAACAGGTCCGCGCGTTATCACCGAGCAATCCGGTGTTTGCGCTGTTCCAGTTTCATGCGGAAACCGTTGCGCATGGCCTCGACGCCGGCAAGCAGAAGCACGGCATCCTCGCCTGGCTCGCGGTCGTGCTGCCGTGGGTGCTGATCGTCGCGCTGATCTATTTCCTGCTGTACAAGGTGAGCTTCGTGCTCGCGTTCCTGTGGAACGTCGTCGTCGTGTATTTCACGCTCGGCTTCCGCCAGTTCAGCCACTACTTCACCGACATCCACCTCGCGCTCAACAACGACGACGTGCCGCGTGCGCGCGAAATCCTCCGTGAGTGGACGGGCATCGACACGGTCGACATGCCGGTCGGCGAAATCGTCCGCCATACGCTGATTCATGCAGTTGTCGCGTCGCATCGCCACGTGTTCGGCGTGTTCTTCTGGTATGTGCTGCCGATCGGCCCGGCCGGCGCCGTGCTGTACCGGATTTCCGAATACCTCGCGCGCAGCTGGTCGACGCCGGGCGACGACCGCACGGCCGCGTTCTCGACGTTCGCGCAGCGCGCGTTTTTCGTGATCGACTGGATTCCCGCGCGATTGACCGCGCTCGGCTTCGCGATCGTCGGCAATTTCGAGGATGCGATCTACGCGTGGCGCAATCACACGCGCCAGTGGCCCGACCCGAACGACGGCGTGCTGCTCGCCGCCGGCAGCGGGGCGCTCGGCGCGCGTCTCGCGGGGCCGCTCGCGGAGCCGTCGAGCCTCGATGCGCTGGCGGTCGGCGACAGCGGTCCGTTGACGGTCGGAGACGATTGCACGCCGCGGACGCTGCAATCGGCGGTCGGCCTCGTCTGGCGTGCGGTGATCCTGTGGATGATCCTGCTGCTGATGCTGACGCTCGCCGTCTGGGTGTCGTGACGACGCACGGCGGGATCCGATGAAAGAACAAGGCCGGCTCGATGCCGGCCTTGTCGCTGTGGGTCAGTCGTCGCGCGGATCGCGCACGGCGCCGCATTGCCAGCACGCGGTGAACTGGGCCTCGAGCGCTTCGCCGCACTGCCGGCAAAACCAGGGCGCGGCGCCGGCCGACGGGCCGTGCGAGGCGGCATCGAGGAGCCGGCGCGCGAGGGCGCCGTCGCGTTCGTCGTCGAGCCACAGCTCGGGCGTGCACGCATCGGCCGGCAGGCCGCCGAGCGCGCCAGTCGCGTAGCAGTTATGCAGCTCGCAACCGACGCCGGCCACCTGAAGCACGTTGGCCCAATGTTGCGCGGTCGCGAGATCGGGTGCCTTGAAACGCATCGCGGCTCCTGTCGATGAAGGCCGGCCCGGGCGTGCCCGCCGACCCCGCGCGCCTCTCGCGCTCAGCGGACGATCTGGCTCGCCTCGTGCACGAGCTGGGCGTACAGCGCATGCCGCGACGGCGCGATACGGCCGTCGGCGACGGCTTCGAGAATCGCGCAGCCGGGCTCGTGCAGATGATGACAATTATAGAAACGGCAATCCGCGAGCAGCGGCCGGAACTCCGGAAACGCGCGCTCGAGGCGGCCTTCCGTCAGGTGGTAGAGGCCGAATTCCTGGAAACCCGGCGAATCGATCAGTGCACCGCCGCCTTCCAGCGGGTAGAGGCGCGTGAACGTCGTCGTGTGGCGGCCGCTGTTGAGCGCGGCCGAGATCTCGCGCGTCGCGGCTTCGGCATCGGGGACGAGCAGGTTCACGAGCGTCGACTTGCCCATCCCGGACTGGCCGAGCAGGATCGTCGAGTGCCCGGCGAGGTGCGGCATCAACTGCGCGCGCGCGTCGTCGGGCGAGCCCTTCACCGACAGCTCGAGCACGTCGTAGCCGAGCGCGCGGTACGGCGCGAGGCGCTCGCGTGCGACCGGCAGCGCGGCCTCGACGTCGATCTTGTTCAGCACGACCAGCGGCTTCAGCTCGTTCGCCTCGGCCGCGATCAACGCGCGGCCGAGCAGGTCCTCGCTGAAATAGGGCTCGGTCGCGAGCACGATCAGCAACTGGTCGAGGTTGGCCGCGAACAGCTTCGACTTGAACTGGTCGGAGCGGTACAGCAGATTGCGCCGTTCGCCGATCTCGACGATCACGCCCTGGTCGGCCGATGCGAGTTCGTACACGACGCGGTCGCCGACCGCGATGTCGCTCTTCTTGCCGCGCGGGAAGCACTGCAGCATCGGGCCGCCGTCGTCGGGTGCGACGATGTAGTGGCGCCCGTGCGCGGCGATCACGCGGCCTTCGACCCGTTGCGCGTTCGACGCGCGCGGGGCCGGCTTGCGGGACGTCGGGCGGCTCATGCGTGTTGCAGCAGGCGGTCGATCCGCTGCGACGCAGGCGGATGCGAGTAGTAGAAGGCCGTGTAGACGGGGTCGGGCGTCAGCGTCGACGCGTTGTCCTCGTAGAGCTTCACGAGCGCGCTGACGAGATCCTGCGCGTCGGTCTGGCTGGCCGCGAACGCGTCGGCCTCGAATTCGTGCTTGCGCGACGTAAGGCTGCTGAACGGCGTCGCGAAGAACAGGAATACCGGAATCGCGAGGAAGAACAGCACGAGGGCGGCGCCCGCGTTGCTGGTGTCGAGCGACGGCGTGACGCCGAGCCCGGTGTAGAACCACGTGCGTTGCGCGAGCCAGCCGAGCAGCGCGAGCAGCACGAGGCTCAGCACGAACGACACGAGCATCCGCTTCATCACGTGGCGGCGCTTGAAATGGCCGAGCTCGTGCGCGAGCACGGCCTCGATTTCCTGGCCGGACAGGCGCGCGAGCAGCGTATCGAAGAACACGATCCGCTTCGATGCGCCGAAGCCCGTGAAGTACGCATTGCCGTGCGCGGAGCGGCGGCTGCCGTCCATCACGAACAGCCCCTTCGCCGCAAAACCGCAGCGCTTCATCAGCGACTCGATGCGCGTGCGCAGTGCGTCGTCCTTCAGCGGCTCGAACTTGTTGAAGATCGGCGCGATGAAAGTCGGGTAGATCAGCAGCACGAGCATCTGGAACGCGACCCAGACGATCCAGGTCCACAGCCACCACAGGCTGCCGGCCTGGTTCATCAGCCACAGCACGACGAACAGCAGCGGCAGGCCGAGCGCGGCGCCGAGCAGCGCGTTTTTCAGCATGTCGGTGAAGAACAGCCGTTTCGTCATGCGGTTGAAGCCGAACCGTTGCTCGACCCCGAACTGCCGGTAGTACTCGAACGGGACGTCGATCACGCTCGTGATCACGAGCACCGCGGCGACGAGCGCGACCTGCTGCCCGTAGCCGCGGCCGAGCCAGCCGGTCAGCAGCGTATCGAGCGCGCCGACGCCGCCGAGCAGCGTGAGGCCGACCAGCACGGCCGCGCTGACGACGATCTCGAGCATCGTCAGCCGGGTGCGCTCGACCGTATAGTCGGCCGCGCGCTGGTGGGCGGTCAGCGGGATGGTCGCGCTGAACTGCGCGGGCACGCCGTTGCGGTGCGCCGCGACGAAGCGGATCTGCCGCGACGCGAGCCACAGCTTGGTGACGACCATCGCGAGTACGGCGATCGCGAACAGCAGGGTGAATGAAAAGGGTGACATCGAAGGCGCCAAAGGGTTCTATGCGAGAATTATATGTTCTTGCGGACCGGCCCCGCTGATGCGATGCCGGCCGCCCGGGCGGCGCCGCGCGCCGTCCGCCATTTTCCAGGATGACTCATGACCGATACCGCCGCTTCCGCCAGCCAGCCCGCGCTCGTGCGCAACGAGTTGAACCTCGTCTGGCTCGACATGGAGATGACGGGCCTCGACCCGGATAACGACCGCATCATCGAGATCGCGGTCGTCGTGACCAATTCCACGCTCGACATCGCGGTCGAAGGCCCCGTGTTCGCGATCCACCAGAGCGACGAGACGCTCGCGAAGATGGACGACTGGAACAAGTCGACGCACGGGCGCTCGGGCCTGATCGACCGCGTGCGCGCGTCGACCGTGACCGAGGCGGAAGCCGCCGCGCAGTTGCAGGCGTTCCTTGCGCAGTACGTGTCGCCCGGCAAGTCGCCGATGTGCGGCAACTCGATCTGCCAGGACCGCCGTTTCATGGCGCGCTGGATGCCGGAATTCGAGCGGTTCTTCCACTACCGCAATCTCGACGTCAGCACGCTCAAGGAGCTGTGCCGCCGCTGGCAGCCCGCGATCTACAAGGGTTTCCAGAAGCGTGCGATGCATACGGCGCTCGCGGACATCCACGAGTCGATCGACGAGCTGAAGTACTACCGCGAGCATTTCCTGATTCCGGCCGCATCGGCGCCGGCAGGCGAATCCGCGCCGGCCGCCTGAGCGGGCCGGCACGCGGTCAGCGCGGCGCCCGCCGCGCGCTTTTCGGCCGGAACGCCGCGACCACCGCGGCGTCGGTTTCGATGTACGGGCCGCCGATCAGGTCGATGCAGTAGGGCACCGCGGCGAAGATGCCGGGCACGGTCGACTTGCCGTCGGCATCGCGCAGCCCTTCGAGCGTTTCCCGGATCGACTTCGGCTGGCCCGGCAGGTTGATGATCAGCGCCGCATGGTCGGCCGTCTCGCGGATCACCGCGACCTGCCGCGACAGGATCGCGGTCGGCACGAAATTCAGGCTGATCTGCCGCATCTGTTCGCCGAATCCCGGCATTTCCTTCGTCGCCACGGCCAGCGTGGCCTCGGGCGTCACGTCACGGCGCGCGGGGCCCGTGCCGCCGGTCGTCAGCACGAGGTCGCACCCCGCGACGTCGACGAGCTCGGCGAGCGTGGCGGAAATCGTCGGCGCATCGTCCTGGATCAGGCGCGTTTCGGCGCGCCACGGCGACGTGAGCGCGGCGCCGAGCCATTCCTGCAGCGCCGGAATGCCTTTGTCCTCGTAGACGCCCGTGCTCGCGCGGTCGCTGATCGACACGAGGCCGACGACGAGTTCGTCCGGGTGGTTACGCTTCGTCGTCATGGTCGTCTTCGGTGTCGTCCGGCGCATCGTCACCCGCGTCGGGCGAGCCGCTCGCGGTCTTGATCCACTGGAACAGCTCGCGGAAATAGCGCGGCGGCTTGCCTTGCTGCGCTTCCTTGCGCGCGTTGCGGATCAGCGTGCGGCCTTCCTGGATATCGGCTTCCGGGTGCTGGCGCAGGAATTCGGTCAGCGCGTCGTCGCTGGCGAGCAACTGGTCGCGCGTGCGTTCGATCCAGTGCAGGCGGGCCGTCGCGGCCTTGTTCACGCCGCGTTGCGCGTCGAGTGCGGTGCGCAGTGCGGCCGTTTCGTCGTCGGTCAGCGAGCGCATCACGCGGCCGACGTACTGGAGCTGGCGGCGCTTGCCTTCGTGATCGGTGATCCGGCGTGCCTCGCGAACGGCGTCCGCGAGGTTTTCGGGCATCGGCATGCGCTTCAGTGCGTCTTTCGGCAGGTCGACGAGCGCCTGGCCGAGCACCTGCAACTCGTGCATCTCGCGCTTCAACTGGGATTTGCTGGGGCGATCGTAGCCGTTGTCGTCGTCTTCGACGGCATGCTCGATCGGCTGGATTCGGGTTTTGCGTGTCATGGGCGGCATTGTATCGCGGCGCGGACACCCCAAGCTTGTCTGTGTCCGGCCCCGGACCTTGCTATGATCGCGGGATACGCAACATTTTGACCATGCGGGCGCCCGCCCGCCACCGGATACCAAGACGATGGCAGCCAATCTCGACGTACAAGCGCGCTATTTCCCGCACACGCAGGACCAGCTCAAGGAAATCGCGTCGGACATCCTTCGCCATGCGAAGGCGCTCGGCGCGTCGGACGCCGCGACCGAAATCTCCGAAGGCGACGGCCTGTCGGTATCGGTGCGCCGCGGCGAAGTCGAAACGATCGAGCACAACCGCGACAAGATGGTCGGCGTGACGGTGTTCATCGGCAAGAAGCGCGGCAACGCGAGCACGTCCGATTTCTCGCCGGCCGCGATCAAGGATACCGTCGCCGCCGCGTACAACATCGCGCGCTTCACGGCCGAGGACGAGGCAGCCGGCCTCGCCGAGGCCGAACTGCTCGAAACCGACCCGCGCGATCTCGATCTCTACCACCCGTGGGCGCTGACGGCCGACGACGCCGTCGAGCTGGCCCGCCGCGCGGAAGACGCCGCCTTCGCGGTCAGCCCGCAGATCCGCAATTCGGAAGGCGCGAGCGTGTCGGCGCAGCATTCGCAGTTCGTGCTCGCGACGTCGCGCGGCTTCCTGTCCGGCTACCCGTACTCGCGCCACTACATCGCCTGCGCGCCGATCGCGGGCAGCGGCCGTCACATGCAGCGCGACGACTGGTATTCGTCGAAGCGCAGCGCGATCGATCTCGCGGCGCCCGAGGCGGTCGGCCGCTACGCGGCCGAGCGTGCGCTCGCGCGGATGGGCGCGCGCCGCCTGGACACCCGCAAGGTGCCCGTGCTGTTCGAGGCGCCGCTCGCGGCCGGCCTGCTCGGCGCGTTCGTGCAGGCCGTGAGCGGCGGCGCGCTGTACCGCAAGACGTCGTTCCTCGTCGACAGCCTCGGCAAGCCGGTGTTCGCGCCGCACATTCAGGTCGTCGAGGATCCGCACGTGCCGCGCGCGATGGGCAGCGCGCCGTTCGACGAGGAAGGCGTGCGCACGCGCGCGCGCAGCGTCGTGAAGGACGGTGTCGTCGAGGGCTACTTCCTGTCGACCTATTCGGCACGCAAGCTCGGCACGCAGACCACCGGTAACGCGGGCGGGTCGCACAACCTCGCGCTGCGCAGCTCGAACACGCAGGCGGGCGACGACTTCGAAGCCATGTTGAAGAAGCTCGGCACGGGCCTGCTGCTGACCGAGCTGATGGGGCAGGGCGTGAACTACGTGACGGGCGACTATTCGCGCGGCGCGGCGGGTTTCTGGGTGGAAAACGGCGTGATCCAGTATCCGGTCGAGGAAATCACCGTCGCGAGCACGCTGCAGGAAATGTTCCGGCACATCGTCGCGATCGGTGCCGATTCGATCGTGCGCGGTACGAAGGAAACGGGCTCGGTGCTGATCGAGCAGATGACGATCGCGGGGCAGTAAGCCAGGCGCGGCGTCAGCCGCCCGCCCTCCAGCGAAAAAGCCCGACCGGCGGCAAGCCGGTCGGGCTTTTTTCATCGCGTGCGGCCGCGTACCGCGTCAGCCGCGCTTGCGTTCGTAGACCACGAACGCATAACCGAACGTGTTCGGCGCGGCAGCCTGGTGCGCATCGCGCGACACTTCCTGCCAATGTGCGGGATCGGGCGCGGGGAACGACGCGTCGCCGTCGAAGTCGGCGTCGATCTCGGTGACGACCAGCTTGTCGGCGAGCGTGAGCCCTTCCGCGTAGAGTTGCGCGCCGCCGATCAGGAATGCCTCGGGTACGCCGTCGCGCGCGGCGAGCGCCAGCGCATCGGCGAGCGACGTGACCGTGTCGCAACCGTCGAAACGGCGCGCCGCATCGCGCGTGACGACGATGTTGCGGCGGCCCGGCAGCGGCCGGCCGATCGATTCGTGGGTCTTGCGGCCCATCACGATCGGCGCGCCCATCGTCGTGCGCTTGAAGAACGCGAGATCCTCGGGAAGTTTCCAGGGCAACTGGTTGTCGCGGCCGATGATGCCGTTGCGGGCACGCGCGACGATCAGGGTCAACGTCGTCATGAAGGTCGGGGAAGAGGAAAACCGGAATGGCGCCGATTCTACCGGAACGGCGGCACGCATCGCCTTTCGCGTGCTGCGCGCCGCGACGCTCGATGCATGGCGTCGCGGCGACGGACCGAATAAAAAGAGTGCCCGCCGGGGGACGGAGCACAAAACCTTTGTCGTGTCGCGGGAACGGCGATACCGGCGCGGATCGGTGTCGGCCGGCTCGAATCGTCAAATCAATACGGAATCCTCATTGAGTGGGGCGACGCAGGCTCACTGACGCTTGTTGCCTTGAACGTTGCCTTCCATCGCGTGCTGCACGTCACCGGGTTGCGATACCGGAAGCGGCATCGGCAGTGGGGGCGGTGGCGGGATCTCGTCCCACAGCGTGACGGTTGCCTTGCCGGTCGGCAGCGGTTGCGGTGCGGACACGGTCACGATGCCGAAGCCGCCGCCGTGCCGCAGGCTCGGCGCATTTTCGGCCGGCAGCATGGCGCGATCCGGTTTTGCGATGTCATCCGCGCGGGCCGGCGCAGGCGGGCCGGCGGCCGAGAGCGCGAGCGCCATCGGTACGAAAGAAAGTAAAAGATGTTTGCGCATGGCCGCTGTCTCCGATCGTTTACGGGTTCAGCGAAATGCATGCCACCGTGCCGGGACCGTTGTCGCTACGGCGATTCGCGCTCAAGCGTTGCGAATTGTGGCCGAAAACGCCTGAAAATGTTTCAGGCCTGAAACGAGGGGGCTCGGGAATACTGCGGATTCAATCGATTCGCTTCAAGGATGAAAATCGGCCCGTGTGTTGATGAACGAACACCTTGCTGCGCATGCGCTATGTGCAGATGATTGACCTGCATCGACCTCCTGTGCGATTGGGCCGTATCGCCGTCGGCGCCGAAATCCGTTTGTCGTATTTGGTGCCTATAACTAAGCTGTCTTGACCAAAAATAACTGGACGCGAGATAAGCGCCATCATGCGAGGCTTTGTCGTTGCCGAGCATCGGCATGGCGAATCGAGCCGCCTCTGGCTGACCCGATTCGATCCTTTTCGCACGAACTCTGACGTGCGCGGCAATCGTTAGACGGTTGATGAACGGGGTGAGGATATGGGAGCCGATCAGCGGCACGTGATCTACTATTCGCGCGAACCGAACGACGCGTTGCGCGGCCATTTCGACGAGTGCGGCTGGCGCGTCGATCTCGCGGAGACCGTACGCGACGTCCGGCGTGTCGTGCAGCATGGCGTGGCAACCGCCGGCCTGCTCGACTTTTCGCCGGGCTTCAAGCCCTCGGACCTGCGCGAACTCGAATCCTGCCTGAGCATCCAACACATCGGCTGGATCGCCGCGACGCGTCGCGGCCAGTTGCAGGATGCCACGCTGCGCCACCTCATTCGCGACTACTGCTTCGACTATGTGACGATGCCGTACGAGACGTCGCGAATCGTCGAGACCGTCGGTCATGCGCACGGCATGGTCGCGCTGACCGATCCCGTTGCGCCGCCGGTCGGCGCCGGGCGCAGCGAAGGCGAGATGGTCGGCACCTGCGATGCGATGCTCGGGCTCTTCAGGACGATTCGCCGCGTCGCGGCGACCGATGCGCCGGTGTTCATCTCCGGCGAATCGGGTACCGGCAAGGAACTGACGGCGGTCGCGATTCACGAGCGTTCGTCGCGCGCGCAGGCACCGTTCATCGCGATCAATTGCGGCGCGATTCCGTCGACGCTGCTGCAGGCCGAACTGTTCGGCTATGAGCGCGGCGCATTCACCGGGGCGAACCAGCGCAAGATCGGCCGCGTCGAGGCCGCCAACGGCGGCACGCTGTTTCTCGACGAGATCGGCGATCTGCCGCTGGAAAGCCAGGCAAGCCTGTTGCGCTTCCTGCAGGAAGGCAAGATCGAGCGGCTCGGTGCGCACGTGTCGGTGCCCGTCGATGTGCGCGTGATCTGCGCGACGCACGTGGACATGGACGCCGCGTTGCGCGAAGGGCGGTTCCGCGAGGACCTGTTCCATCGCCTGTGCGTGCTGAAGATCGAGGAGCCGCCGCTGCGCGCGCGCGGCAAGGACATCGAGGTGCTCGCGCGCCACATGCTCGAGCGTTTCAAGGGCGATGCGCATCGCCGCCTGCGCGGTTTCTCTCCGGACGCGGTCGCGTCGCTGTACGGCTATTCGTGGCCGGGCAACGTGCGCGAGCTGATCAATCGCGTGCGCCGCGCGATCGTGATGTCGGAGGGCCGGATGATCACCGCGGCCGATCTCGAGTTGAACGACTTCGCGACGCTCGCGCCCGTGTCGCTGCTGGAGGCGCGGGAAGCGGCCGAACGGCAGGCGATCGAGCAGGCGCTGCTGCGCCACCGCGGCCGTTTCGCGGATGCCGCGCGTGAACTCGGCGTGTCGCGCGTCACGCTCTACCGGCTGATGTGCGCGCACGGCATGCGCGATCGCGGCGACACGCTGGCAGGATTTTCGGCGCCGTTGCCGGAGCTTCCTCACCACGCTTGCTAAAATTGGCGGGTACGGCCGCCCTCGCGGCCGAAGGAACCCGCATGAAACAGTATCTCGACCTCGTTCGTACCATTCTCGATACCGGCACCTGGCAGGAGAACCGCACGGGGATCCGCACCATCAGCATGCCGGGCGCGATGCTCCGCTTCGACCTGCAGCAAGGCTTTCCGGCCGTGACGACCAAGAAGCTCGCGTTCAAGTCGGCGATCGGCGAACTGGTCGGCTTCCTGCGCGCGTCGCGCAGCGCGGCCGATTTCCGCGCGCTCGGCTGCAAGGTGTGGGACGCGAACGCGAACGAGAACGCGCAGTGGCTCGCGAATCCGTACCGTCAGGGCGTCGACGATCTCGGCGACGTGTACGGCGTGCAATGGCGCCAGTGGCCGGGCTACAAGGTGCTCGACGCGGGCGCCGACGCGCAGATCGCCGACGCGACGCGCCGCGGCTTCCGGATCGTCACGCGTTTCGACGAAGACGGCGCGCCGAAGGTGCTGCTGTACAAGGCGATCGACCAGCTGCGCCAGTGCCTGGACACGATCATGGAGAATCCGGCCGACCGCCGCATTCTGTTTCACGCGTGGAATCCGGCCGTGCTCGACCAGATCGCGCTGCCCGCGTGCCACCTGCTGTACCAGTTCCTGCCGAACGCGACGAAGCGCGAGATCTCGCTGTGCCTGTACATCCGCAGCAACGACGTCGGCCTCGGCACGCCGTTCAACCTGACGGAAGGGGCCGCGCTGCTGTCGCTCGTCGGCCGCCTGACGGGCTACACGCCGCGCTGGTTCACGTATTTCATCGGTGACGCGCACATCTACGAGAACCAGCTCGACATGCTGCAGCGACAGCTCACGCGCGAGCCTTACGAAAGCCCGCGGCTCGAGATTGCCGAGCGCGTGCCCGACTACGCGAAGACGGGCGTTTATGCGCCCGAATGGCTCGAGCAGGTCGAGCCGTCCGATTTCTCGCTGGTCGGTTACCGCCACCATGAGCCGCTGACTGCGCCGATGGCGGTCTGAGCGCGCGGTTTCATCGATCCGCGCCCTGCAGAAAGAAGGCCCGACCGGCTGAGACCGGTCGGGCTTTTTTGTTTCACGTTTGCGGCACTTACTGGCGATGCCGCTCGTCGTGCGCGCCTGGCGGCGGGCTGCTCGGGCGCGGCGCCTCGACGTGCGGTGCCGGTTGCGGCCGCGGTTCCATGCGGGGAGCGGGCATCGACGGGCGCGGTTCCATGCGGGGTGCCGGCTGCGGTCGCGGCTCCATTCGAGGTGCGGGCTGGGGGCGCGGCTCCATGCGCGGCGCCTGCGGTTGCGGGCGCGGCATGTCGTGTACGGCTGGCGCCGGCGGACGGTACTCGTTCACGCGCGGCGGTGCGACTTCGCGGTGCGGCGCCGGTTGCGCGAATTCGGGGCGGGGTTGCGGCGTGGGGGCGGCCCGTTCCGGTTGCGCTTGCCCGTGCTGGGCCGGTGTCGGGAAATCGGGGCGCGGACGCGGCTGCGGAATCTGCGCCGTGTTGTCGACCCTCGGTTGCGGCAACGCGCGCGGCGCGTCGTTCCGGCCGCCGGGCTGCGTGCCCTGCGGTGTCGGTATGCCCTCCGGATGCGGCACCGCCGCACTGCGCACGGGCGGCAGTGCATTCTGGCCTGCCGCGTGAAGGGCGCTCGGCGGGGCGGGGCGCTGGCGTTCCATCGGCGTGTGCGGCTGCATCCACGCCGGCGACGGCGCCTCGGGTGCGTGCGTGTTGCCGATGCCCGACGGCGTGTTGCTTGCGATCGGCGGGTGCGGGACGCCGTTGCCGGGCCCGAAGGCCTGATGCGGCGTCGCGTTGCCGGGCGCCTGCGGCATGCCGCCGTTGGCGAAATGCGGCCCATTGGGGATTTCGCCGTTCGCTGGCCGTCCGGCATTCGGCACGCCCGGCAATGGCGCACCGGGCGTACCCGGCCGTCCGGTTTGCACGGCAGGCGGCTGGCCTTCGCGCGGCGTGCGTGAAGGCTGCACGACGGGGCCGTGCGGATTCACGAGCTGCACGTTGTGCATCGCCCACGCACCGCCGCTCGGATTACCCGACACGCGGACCGGGCGGGCCCTGTAATCGGCCGGCACGCTCGTCTTCACGACCGGCGCGCCGGCGCCCGGCACGCGCCCGCCTTGCTGCGCGAGATGCGCGGCTGCCTGGTCTCGATAGGCGGCGGGCACCGCGGGGTTGCGCGTCGCGACGTAGGGGTGCTGCGCGATCGCCGCCGGCGGACGGTAGCCGGCATTGCGCAGCCCGCCGGTAAAGCTCTGGCGCACCGGCGCGATGCCGGGTGTGCCCGGCGTGACGTGCGCATTGCGCCATTGCCGCGGATCGACGTGTTGCGAGAAGTGCGCGACCGGCTGGCCATGCACGAACGCGGCGGCCGGCACGGCCGTGATCGCGTGCGGCGCACGGAAGTTCACGTACGTCTTGTTGATGTTGGTGATATTGGTGATGTTCGTCACGTTCACGGTCTTGTTCACGTTGACGTTGTTCACCACGATATTGCGATTCACGCGGTCGTAGTAGTGCGGGCTCCAGCCGCCCCAGCGCGGGTGCCACGGCTCGCCCGGGCCGAGCGCGAACCATGCGCAGCCGGCCGCGGCGACGCCGCCGACCGTGAGCGCGACGCTCCAGTCGGGACCGCCGCCCCCGCCCACGAACGCGACGAGCGCCGGCGCGTAGACCGGCGGCTGGCTGACGACCATCGGGCCGGGCACCCAGGCCCAGCTGTCGTCCACGTACGCCCAGCGGCCGTAGTGGTACGGCGCGAAGCCCCACGGTGCGTCGTCGACCCACGTCCAGCCCCACGGCGCCTGCCAGATCCAGTGGCCGTCGTGATACGGCGCCCAGTCGGCCGGCGTGTCGTTCGGCACCCAGACCGAGCCGTAATTCGGGGTTTCGCGCCACGTGCCGTTCGCGTCGAGATCCTGATAGCCGGGAATGTCGCGGGACACATAGCGGGCCGACACCGAGCGCTCCTCGGCCGCGTCGCGGCTGGCGGCCCACTGGTCGAGCGGGTCGGGGCTCGGCGCCGCCGATTGCTGTGCGACCTGCAGGTCGGTGCCGGTGAACACGACCTGCTGCCCGGGCGACAGCGGGTACTGCCCGTTGCTGCCGTAGACGGTCGCGCTGCCGCTGCGCATCGTGACGGTCGTGCTCGCGCCGTTCGGCGCGACATCGACGCGATAGTTGCCGGGGCCCGTGATGCCGAGCGCGAGGTTCGGCGTGTCGATTTCGTACGATCCGCCGCGGGGCAGATCGCGCACATGCGTCGATACGGTGCCGAGGCCGACCTTCAACTGCGTCGTCGTGTCGTCGAGATTCAGGATCGACAGGCTCGTCGAATCGCCGAGCCGCACCGCGGTCGAGCCGATATGCAGTTCCGAGCGTGCGCCGGCGTCGTTCCAGAGCTGGTCGCCGGTCGTCAGCGGCCGGTTCACGGCCGCATACGACCACGTATCGGTGCCGGCCGGTTCGGTCGTCACGGCACCCGACAGGTAGTTGAGCCGCGCGACGCGGCCGGGCGGGTCGCCGCCCGGTTGCCGTGCCGCGGCCGAATACGGCGGCGCGCCGGCCGATTGCGCGAAGGCGGGCGGCAGGGCCGCAAGCGCGGCGAACGCGAGCAGCGTATAGCGGGCGGTTCGCTTGAGCGTGAACAGGGGGGCCATGGTGAGCGTCATCGTCGTTATCGCGGCGCGTCGATTCGTGCCGTTGAGTTCACAATATCCGCTCGGCCTGTTTCAATGCTCGGTGTTTTGTAAGTCGGATGGCACGCGGTGTAACAAAACCTGTCTGTCGCGTGCCGCTGTCGTGCAGCCGCAATGCGGGCGTCAAGCGGACGTAAGCCACGCGTCGAAAACCTGCTGGCCGGGCACGGTGACGCGCAGCACCCGCGGCCGTGCGGAACGTTCGATCCAGCCGTGCGCACAGAAGCTTTCGAGCAGCGCCGCGCCGAGCGCGCCGCCCAGATGCGAGCGCCGCTCGCTCCAGTCGAGGCAGCCGCATGCGAAGCGGCGCCGGCGCGTGCGCTGCTGCGCGACGTCGATGCCCCATTGCGCGAGGGCCTGCGTGCCGAGCTCGGTGGCTTCGATCGCGTCGCCGTCCGCGAGCAGCCAGCCGCGGGCGGTGAGCCCGTCGAAAATGCGCACCGCAAGTTCGCCGGCCATGTGGTCGTAGCAGGTGCGCGCGTAGCGCAGTTCGGCCGGTACCGTGCGCGACGGCGCCGGTACCGGGCGGTGCGGCGCAGCCGCGCGGGCGACGTTCGCGAGCGCCTCGAGCGACGCCGCGATGTCGGCCGACGCGATGCGGTAGTAGCGGTGCCGGCCGCGCACGTCGAGCGCGAGCAGGCCGCCTTCGGTCAGCCGCGCGAGGTGCGCGCTTGCCGCGGACGGCGACAGCCCCGCGATCATCGTCAATTCACCGGCCGGCCGCGCGCTGCCGTCCATCAGCACCCACAGCATCGCGGCGCGGCCGGGGTCGGCGATCAGTGCGCCGATGCGGCTCAGGCCCGGAAAGTGGTGGTCGTCTTGATCGGTCATCGTCGTCTCTCGTCAAGCGGGATGAGGGGCAGTGTAGTGGGTGTGCGCATTCGATGTTTCGTATCCGGATGAAATGTCGGATGCGGCGGCGCCGTCCCGCGGCAGCCTGGCTGCGGCCCGTTGCGGCGCGCGTAGAATGGGCCGGACGCGGCGGCAGCGGGCCGCCGCATGTGACACGATGCAACGATGAAGACGATTTTCTGCATGTTGGCCGCCGCGCTCGTCTGCGCGGCCTGTGCGCAGGGCGGCGCGGGCGCCGCCGGCGGGCAGGGCGGCAGTATCGAGATGTACGGGACGATCGACCAGGGTGTCACGGTGCGCCGCTGACCGGCGGCGCTGCGCGCGCGGGGCGGGTGGCGCCGCCGCGGCCGCGCCATGCGGGGCTGGCCGCGACGCATTGCCGCACTGCAACGTATAATGGCCCGATTACAGCGCCCCTGCCGCCTGGAGCCAGAACGATGCCCCAACCGTCCCCCGTGCCGGCCGCCCTCGACCGTACCGAAACCGTATTCCGCTTCCTCGCCGAGCCTTCGTCCGTGAACTTCGGCGGCAAGGTGCACGGCGGCGCGTTGATGAAGTGGATCGACGAGGTCGCGTATGCGTGCGCGGCCGTCTGGTCGAGCCGCTATTGCGTGACGGTCAGTGTCGGCAACATCCGATTCCAGCGTCCGATCCTGGTCGGCAACCTGGTCGAGCTGAAGGCGCGCGTCGTGGCGACGGGCCGCACCAGCATGCACATCCATGTGTCCGTGCACGCGGGGGACCCGAAGGGCGGCGTGCTGCGCCAGACGACCGACTGCCTCGTCGTGTTCGTCGCGGTCGACGAGAACGGCAACCCGGTGCCGGTGCCGCCGTTCGTGCCCGAGACCGACGAGCAGAAGGTACTCGCGAAATATGCGGCCGACGTACGGGCCGCGCTCGACAAGATCGTCGAGATGAAACCGGAAGAAGTCGCGAAGGGCACGGTCTGACCGCAGCGGGCGCCGCGCTCGACGCGCCGCGCCCGTCGTCCTGCCCCTAGCGCGTCCCGATCATCTGCTCGGGGCGCACCCACGCATCGAATTCCGCCTCGGTCAGGTAGCCGAGCGCCAGCGCGGCCGCCTTCAGCGTCGTGCCTTCCTTGTGCGCCTTCTTCGCGATCTGCGCGGACTTGTCGTAGCCGATGTGCGGATTGAGCGCCGTCACGAGCATCAGCGACTCGTTCAGCAGCAGGTCGATCCGCGCGCGGTTCGGTTCGATGCCCACCGCGCAGTGGTCGTTGAAGCTCTGCGCGCCGTCGGCGAGCAGCCGCACCGACTGCAGCACGTTGTGCGCGATCATCGGCCGGAACACGTTCAGCTCGAAATTGCCGCTTGCGCCACCGACGTTGACCGCGACGTCATTGCCGAACACCTGGCAGCACAGCATCGTCACGGCTTCCGACTGCGTCGGGTTCACCTTGCCCGGCATGATCGAGCTGCCCGGCTCGTTTTCCGGAATCGACAGTTCGCCGAGCCCGCAGCGCGGCCCGCTCGCGAGCCAGCGCACGTCGTTCGCGATCTTCATCAGGCCCGCCGCGACCGTTTTCAGCGCGCCGTGCGCGAAGACCAGCGCATCGGCGGCCGCCATCACCTCGAACTTGCTCGGCGCCGTCACGAACGGCAGCTTCGCGAGCCGGCCGATCTCGTCGGCGACGCGCACCGCGAACTCCGGATGCGCGTTCAGCCCGGTGCCGACCGCGGTGCCGCCGAGCGCGAGCTCGTACAGGTGCGGCAGCGCCGATTCGACGTGACGGATGCCCTGGTCGAGCTGCGCGACGTAGCCGGAAAACTCCTGGCCGAGCGTGAGCGGCGTCGCGTCCTGCAGGTGGGTGCGGCCGATCTTCACGATGTCGGCGAACGCCTTCGACTTCGCGTCGAGCGTCGCGCGCAGCGTGCGCAGCGCCGGCAGCAGATGATTGACGATCGCGTACGCGGCCGCGATGTGCATCGCGGTCGGGAACACGTCGTTCGACGACTGGCCGCGATTCACGTCGTCGTTCGGATGGACCTTGCGCGCTTCGCCGCGCTCGCCGCCCAGCAGCTCGCTCGCGCGATTCGCGATCACCTCGTTGAGGTTCATGTTGGTCTGCGTGCCGGAGCCCGTCTGCCACACCGCGAGCGGGAATTCGCGCGGATGCTTGCCGGCGATGATCTCGTCGGCCGCGTCGATGATCGCGCGCGCCTTGTCGTCGGCGAGCACGCCGAGCGACTGGTTCACGGCCGCCGCGGCGCGCTTGACGATCGCCAGCGCGTGGATCAGCTCGGGCGACTGTTTCTCGGTCGAGATCCGGAAATTCTGCAGCGAGCGCTCGGTTTGCGCGCCCCAAAGTCGGTCGGCCGGCACGGCGATTTCGCCGAACGTGTCGCGTTCCATCCGAACTGCTTCGTTCATGATGCACTCCTCCTGGAAAGGGGAAAGGCCGCGCGTCGTCGCGCGGCATCAGGCGTATCGTGAGGCAGTCGCGCCGCTCGCGCGGCGTCTCGAGGTGTTCAGCCGACAAGCATAGCGCCGGTCGCGATTTCGCGTCGTGTCGCGCTCAGTGCCGCGTCGCGACGAGCGACGCGGTTTTCAAATGAAAGCGCCATGCCATCAGCGCGGCGACGCTCGCGAGGCCGGCGGCGAGCCCCCACCACAGGCCGCGTGCGCCGAGGCCCGCGTGGAACGCGAACCAGTAGCCGGTCGGGAAGCCGATGCCCCAGTAGCCGAAGGTCGCCGCGAGCATCGGGATGCGCGTGTCCTTCAGGCCGCGCAGCGCGCCCGACGCGACGGTCTGCATGCCGTCGACGATCTGGAACACCGCGGCGATGCCGAGCAGCGAGGCGGCGAGCGACACCGTGGCCGCGTTGGCCGGGTCGTCGAGATTCAGGTACAGGCCGACGATCGTATGCGGCGCGACGATCATCACGACGCCCGACAGCGACATGAACGCGACGCCGAGCGCGAGTGCGACGAAGCCCGCGTGCCGCGCGGCGACGGGCGAACCCGCGCCGACCCAGTAGCCGACGCGCACGTTGGCGGCCTGGCCGATCGCGAGCGGCACCATGAACGACACCGACGCGACGTTCAGCGCGATCTGGTGCGCGGCAAGCGACGTCGCGCCCAGCACGCCGACCGTGAGGCCGGTGGCGAGGAACAGCGTCGATTCGACCCCGTACGTGATCGCGACGGGCCAGCCGATGCCGATCAGTTCGCCCATCGTGGGCAGCTTCGGGCGCGACGCGGTCACGAAATGGCGGAAGCGCCGCCGGCCGTGCAGCAGCCAGATCAGGGCGAGCGCGGTG
The DNA here is from genome assembly GCF_017104685.1 of Burkholderia sp. Tr-20355. Lineage (NCBI taxonomy): Bacteria > Pseudomonadati > Pseudomonadota > Betaproteobacteria > Burkholderiales > Burkholderiaceae > Burkholderia > Burkholderia sp. Tr-20355. Next base: position 26,598 of record NZ_JAAGPK010000064.1, read on the forward strand.
AGCCAGATCGTGATCGTCGTCGCGACGGCCGAGCCGAGAAAACCGAGGCGCGGCAGCCCGAACGCGCCGTGGATCAGCCCGTAGTTCAGCACGCCGTTGACGCCGACGCCGCCGATCGACACCCACAGCAGCCGCCGCGCGGCGCCGATCGCCGGCAGGAATGCCCGCATCAGCCCGACGCCGATCAGGCTGCCGAGCGCCGCGTAGCGCAGGATGCCCGTGTATTCGCCGACGTGATGCGCGAGCAGCGGCGGCTCGTGGAACATCAGCAGGATCGGTTCGGACAGCGACAGCGCGACGATCGCCGGGATCGCGAGCAGCACCGACAGCGCGAAGCCCGTCCAGTAGATGTGCGGCACGCGGTCCTCGGCCTGCGCGCCGCGCGCGTGCGCGACGCTCACGCTGACCGACGACAGCACGCCCTGCAGGATCGTGACGATGACGAAGAAGAAGTTCGCGCCGAGCCCGCCCGCCGCGAGCGAATCGGGGCCGAGCGAACCGAGCAGCACCGTGTCGGTGACGCTCATCGCCATCTGGGAAAGTTGCGCGATCGCGAGTGGCGCGGCGAGGCGCGCGGTATCGGCGGCGTGACTGGATAGCGACGGCGGCGCGGCGGCCGTCCGCGTAAGACCGGAATGCGACATGGAATGGGCGCTCGCGCGGGTGCGGGCCCGCGCTGTATGTATTTATTTTGAGAGACGGCTAGGTTACGGCTTTATTCGTACGGTGTCGAACGCGTGCGCCGATGGCCATGTCGCGGACAGGGGGAACGCCGCGGGTGCTAGGCCTCGCGCACCGCGATGCGCGTGTCGCCGAGCAGCACGACCTGGCCCGCGCGGATCTTGCAGGTCTTGCGCAGCTCGACCGCGCCGTCGACTTTGACCGCGCCGGACGCGACGATCACTTTCGCGCTCCCGCCGCTGTCCGCGAGGCCGGTGATCTTGAGAAGGTTGTGCAGCTCGACGTATTCGCCGGTCAGCGTGAAATCCAGGTTGGGCATGACGAAGGAGGTGCGCAAGGCGCGGGAGGAAACGCTCCGCATCATACGGCACCGCGGGCCGACGCGCGAGCGCGGGCCGCCACGGCCCGCAGTTGTTAAGGACTGTGAGCGATTCGTCAGCAAATGAAACGGTGGGTAACAGTCTGAGAGATTCGAGAACCGGCCGGGCGCGCCGCGGGTCTTTTGTCGTACCTGCTGCGTGTTGCGGCGGGGACGCGACGGACCGCATCGCAGCGGTCCGGGCTCACAACTTCTCGAGGAGAATTGCCATGTCCAAGATTCGTACGATGCTGATCGGTGCCGCGCTGACGGCGTTCGCTACTTCGGCCGCATTTGCCCAGACGGGGACGGCGGCGCAGGGTGCAGCCGGTGCCGGCGTGCAGGCACAGACGCCGGCCGCAGGTGTCGGCGCAGGCGTACAGGGCAGCGCCGGCGCGAACGCGTCGGGCAACGCGGTCGGCGGCGCAACCGATGCGGTCGGCGCGGCAGCCGACGGCGCGAAGGATACCGCGTCGTCGGCCGTCCATTCGGCCAAGAAGCACACGAAGCATGCCGCGAAGTCGGCCAAGGGCCATGTCGGCGCCGCCAAGGCGAAAGCCGGCGAAGCGACCGAAGGCGGCGCGTCGGTCGGCGCGCAAGGCGGTGCATCGGCCCAGGGCGCCACGCAGTAAGCGACGCCCGGCGCCGCGCGACGCTCGCCCCCCGGGCGTCGCGCCGGCAGCGGTCCGACGGCCCGGTTCGCCTCATGCGAGCCGGGCCGTTTTCATGGGTTCATGCTGTCAGCGGGATGGGTGCGCGGTCATGGCCGGCGCTGTCCTTGCCCTTGTCCCGGTTGTCCCTGCGACGGTCGCACGGCGGCCGGCGTGAACACGCTGCGCAGCCACGCGGCGAGCCGTGCGAAGACGTCGTACGGTTCCTCGACGAAGATCTCCGGCTTCAGCAGCCGCAGGTACTCCATGATCTGCTGCGCTTCCTGCTTCTGGAACGAGCCGTGCGCAAGGCCCAGCCGCAGCAGCCCGCGCAGTTCGCCGAGCTTGTCGCGCGCGGTGCTGCCGACGCTCATCTCGCACGCGAGCTTGGCCTCGTAGATGCGCTGGCGCAACGATTCGGCGAGCCGCCACGCAGGCGTCTGCATCAGCTCCTCGAGCGCCTGGATGTCCTGCGCCGCGCCCTTGATCTGCGACGCGAGCGGGTCGATCAGCGACGGGTCGCCCTGCGCTTCGGCGACGATCGCCTTCGCCCAGTCGCGGCACGCTTTCGCGAGTTCGTCGGGGGTCCATTCGGAGCGCGACGCGAAGCCGAAGCCGAATTCGCCGGCCTGTCGCATCAGGATCGCGACGACGTCCGGAAACTCCTTGTCGAGCGTGCGCTTGGCCCATGCGTACTGGCCGCCCTGCAGCATCCGCTGCACCGCGTGTTCGGTCAGCGGCACCATGTTGTCGAGCAGCTTGGCGCGCAGGAAATCCTCGAACGACGGTGTCGCGAACTGCGGGTCGAGTTTCAGCGACACGCGGACGAACGCGTCGTAGTCCTTGCGCAGGGACTCGAGCGTGTCGTCCTTGAGGGAAAGGGTGATCTGGCCCATGAATCGTCTCGATGGCGGCCCGCGCAAGCCGACGGCCGGCACGGCGCACCGGGGCGGGCGCAGCGTCGACTGACCGGTGCGCGCCGAGGCCGGTGGCGGGTCTTCATCCTCTATATCGGCGCGCCGGGCGGAAACTTGAGCGTGCGCGGTAGAGCGTCCGCTCAGGCGGGCAGCCAGTGCGGGATCACGACCCCTTGCCAGAAGAAGAACGCCGCGAGCCCCGCGGCGATCGTCACGAGCGGGCGGCGGGTTGCCGCCGACACGAGCACGGCGGCGAGCGCGCCGACGAGCTGCGGATTGCGCCAGGTCAGCTCGGCCGGGCCGCCGTGCGGCGAGACGGTCATCGGCACGATGATCGCCGTCAGCACGGTCACGGGCACGAAGCCGAGCGCGGTCCGCACGAGCGGCGGGAAGGTCAGCCGCTCGCCGAACAGGAACAGCGTCGAGCGGATCGCGTAGGTGATGACGGCCATCCCGAGGATCAGCAGCGCGTAGCTCACGATGTCGCCTCCGTGCGCGAGCCGGTGCGCCTGCGTTCGTGCAGCAACGTGAGCGTGACGCCGATCGCGACGCCGGCGGCGACCGCGCCGAGCAGCCCGAGCTTGTACGGCCAGCCCTGCCAGAAGCAGGCGAGCGTGCCGGCCGTCGCGGCCGCCGCGAAATAGCGCAACGTGCCGAGCTGCGGGACCACGATCGCGATGAAGGTCGCCGCCATCGCGAAATCGAGTCCGAGCGACTGCAGGCCCGGGAACGCCGCGCCGAAGCCGATGCCCGCGAGCGTCCAGACCTGCCAGTTCAGGTACATCGCAAGCCCGGAGCCGAAAAAGTAGTGGGGGCCAACCGTGCCGGGCGCGAAGTGCCGGTAGTGCGCATGGGCGACCGCGAACACCTCGTCGGTCATCAACGCGCCGAGCGTGGCACGCCAGCGCAGCGGCAGGTGTGCGACGTAGGGCGCGAGCGTCGCGCTGTACAGCAGGTGGCGCAGGTTCACGATCAGCGTGGTCGCGAGCACGACGACGAAGCTCGCGCTGCCCGCGATCAGGCCGAGCGCGATGAATTGCGCGGAGCCCGCGAACACGGCGAGCGACATCAGTGCGCCGTGCCATGCGGCGAGCGGGCCGCCGCCGACGAGCGTGCCGAAAATCACGCCGAACGGTGCTGCGCCGATCATCATCGGAATCGTGTCGCGCGCGCCGTCGAGCCATTCGTTGAGCGGGCGGCGAGGGGGCGAGGCGGGTGTCGGGTTCAAAGGGGCTCCTCCATGAACGGGAGGATAGCGGGCCGGTGGCGGGCCGGCTTGTATGTTCTTGCGCTCGCGAATGCGTGGGCGGCCGCGTCAGCTCGCCTGCCAGCGCCCGGGCGGAACCCCGAACATCCGTTTGAAGTGTCGCGTGAAGTGGCTCTGGTCGACGAAGCCGCTGGCCGCCGCGACGTCGGCGACGGGCACGCCCGCGCGCAGCGGCGCCAGCGCGCGCTGCAGCCGCAACTGGTTGCGCCACGCATGCGGCGGCATGCCGGTGGTGCGCGTGAACAGGCGTGCCGCGTGGAACGGCGACAGGCCGGCTGCCTGCGCGACGTCATCGAGCGTCACCGTGCACATGAGATTGGCCGCGAGCCGCTCGCGCATCGCGTCGACGCGCGGTTCGTCGGCCGCGAGCGGCGCCGGTCGCGGCCGCGCGTCGGCATGGCGCACGATCAGCGTCGACAGTGCGTCGAGCATCGCCGTTTCGGCGGCGAGCGGATCGTAGATGCGCGGTGCGTCGGCTGCCGGATCGCCGGCCGGCTGCCCGTGCGCATGCGACGACAGCGCGCGCTCGCTGCCGGCTTCCATCATCCGGTGCGCGAGGGTGAGCCTTGCGGCGAGATCGGCGTCGCGAATCACGTCGGAGGCAAACCACGGCGCATCCTGCGGGCGGCCGGCGATCGCGCTCGCGAGTCCGCGGACGAATTCGACCGGCAGGTAGCTGACGCGATAGCACCAGCCTTCGTCGGTTGCGCGCGAACCCGTATGCACTTCACCGGGATTGATCACGGGCACGGTGCCCGTTTCGGCGACATAGCCGTTGCCGCGATAGGTGAAGCGTTCCGCGCCCTCGAGAATCACGGGGATCGTGTACGCGTCGTGCCAGTGCGGCGCGAACGCGTGGTCGCGATAGGTCGCCGTGAGGAGATCCGCGTCCGGCAGCAGCGGCGTGCGCCAGTAGCGTGCGGCGTCGGGAAGGCGGGTGGCGGACATGATCGGGCGCGGGAGCGGTCGGACACGACAGTGTATCGCTCGCGCGCCCGGCCGGTGTGCGCGTTACTTGACCGGAATCGTCGTGCCGGCCGGCATCGGCACCGCGGTGACGGCATTCTTCGGGCTGCCGCTGACGATCCGGTCGCTGTAGGTCAGGTAGACGATCGTGTTGCGCTTCTGGTCGACCACGCGCACGACGTGCAGCGTCTTGAAGATGAACGACATGCGTTCGCTGAACACGTCGGTCTGCTGCTTGAGCGGCTCCTTGAAGCTGATCGGCCCGACCTGCCGGCAGGCGATCGACGCCTCGCTCGGATCCTCGGCCACGCCGAGCGTGCCCTTGATCCCGCCGGTGCGGGCGCGCGATACGTAGCAGGTCACGCCGTTCACGACCGGATCGTCATACGCTTCGACGACCACGCGGTCGGAGCCCGTGACGCGGAAATGGGTGTTGACGCTGCCGACTTCCTCCGCGTGCGCGAGCGGTGCCGCGGCGAAGGCGGAGAACAGGAGGGCGAACGGGGCGGAGCGCAGGAGACGATGCTTCATCGACGGAACCGGATGCGAATGCGGGACAGAGACTCTAGCATGCGCGCGACGGGGCGATGAACGGCGGAAACGCGGAAGGGTGGCCGGAAAAACAAAAGGCCCGTCGAATGACGGGCCTTTCATTGTTTGGCTCCCCGACCTGGGCTCGAACCAGGGACCTACGGATTAACAGTCCGGCGCTCTACCGACTGAGCTATCGGGGAATAAATCGGTACATCTGCGTGCGTTGTTTCCAACAAAAAACCCGTCCACTTTCAACGGGCCTTCGTGTTTTTGGCTCCCCGACCTGGGCTCGAACCAGGGACCTACGGATTAACAGTCCGGCGCTCTACCGACTGAGCTATCGGGGAACAAACAACAACAGCAGAGAAACGAGATTGTATGGAGTGGTCGCTAACCTGTCAATACCTTCGGGCCGCGATCTACAAAAAAATTTCTGCGGCCGCCGCGCGATCAGCGCTCGAGCAGGTGCAGCTTCTCCTGCACGTCCTTCCACTCGTCCGCGTCGGCCGGTGCCGGCTTGGTCTTGGTGATCGACGGCCAGTTCTTGGCCAGCTCGGCGTTCAGCTCGGTGAACTGCTGCTGGTCGCCCGGAACGTCTTCTTCGGCATAGATCGCATTGGTCGGGCACTCGGCGACGCACACGGCGCAGTCGATGCACTCGTCCGGATCGATGGCGAGAAAGTTGGGACCTTCACGGAAGCAATCCACCGGGCACACATCCACGCAATCCGTGTATTTGCACTTGATGCAGCCTTCGGTCACAACGTGAGTCATTAAAACGCTCCTGCTTGGCGGTATATATGGGGTGGCGTTTGCGCCAAAAGCGGCATTGTAACTGAAGCGCCAAACCCGCATCGCGTGGTCGGCTATCCGGCTTATATCGTTTCGTGATTAGTTTATGGGGTGCGCAACGCAGGCGCGTGCGCGGCGCGCCTGCGCGACGGGAGCAGGGCCGCGGGCGGTTTCCCGATGGTCGGTCCCGCATTCGGGTAACATGGCCGCCTGACCGGGCGGCGCGCGGTGCGCAGGTGCCCTGTCTCGATATTGGCGGTGCCGTCACCATGATCATCACTTCGCTGCTCGACACGGATCTCTACAAGTTCACGATGATGCAGGTCGTCCTGCATCACTTTCCGGCTGCAAACGTCGAGTACCGCTTCCGGTGCCGCACGCCCGGCGTCGACCTCGTGCCGTACATCGACGAGATCCGCGACGAGGTGCGCGGCCTGTGCGCGCTGCGCTTTTCCGACGTCGAACTCGACTACCTGCGGCGGATGCGCTTCATCAAGAGCGATTTCGTCGACTTCCTCGCGCTGTTCCACCTGAACGAGAAATACATCTCGATCACGCCGTCGCCGAAGGGCAACGGCGAGATCGACATCGTGATCGAGGGGCCGTGGCTGCACACGATCCTGTTCGAGATCCCGGTGCTCGCGATCGTCAACGAAGTCTATTTCCGCAACACCCAGCGCGAGCCCGACTATCGCGAGGGCCGCGAGCGGCTGCGCGAGAAGATCAAGCTGCTCGGCGCGGAACCCGAGTTCGCCGACTGCAAGATCGCCGACTACGGCACGCGCCGGCGTTTCTCGAAGGTCTGGCACGAGGAAGTCGCGCTCACGCTGCGCGACGGGCTCGGCCCGCAGTTCGCGGGCACGAGCAACGTGCTGTACGCGATGAAGCACGACATCACGCCGCTCGGCACGATGGCGCACGAGTACCTGCAGGCATGCCAGGCGCTCGGCCCGCGGCTGCGCGATTCGCAGATCTACGGTTTCGAGATGTGGGCGAAGGAATATCGCGGCGACCTCGGGATCGCGCTGTCGGACGTCTACGGGATGGATGCGTTCCTGAACGACTTCGACATGTACTTCTGCAAGCTGTTCGACGGCGCGCGCCACGACTCGGGCGATCCGTTCGAATGGGGCGAGCGCATGCTGCGCCACTACGAGGCGAACCGCTGCGACCCGCGCACCAAGGTGCTCGTGTTCTCCGACGCGCTCGACATCCCGAAGGTCATGCAGTTGTACGAACGGTTCCGCGGGCGCTGCAAGCTCGCGTTCGGCGTCGGCACGAACCTCACCAACGATCTCGGCTACGTGCCGCTGCAGATCGTGATCAAGATGGTGCGCTGCAACGGCCAGCCGGTCGCGAAGCTGTCGGACTCGCCGGGCAAGAGCATGTGCGACGACAAGGCGTATCTCGCGTACCTGCGCCAGGTGTTCGGCATCGCGCAGCCGGTCGAGGAAGACGCGTCGAAGTGAGCGCCGGCCGTGCGGCCGAAGGTGCGTGGCGGCAGGGTCGGCCGGTATAATCGGACGGTATTGCACGCCAACGTCACGAGGACCGTTCATGGACACTTCCGCTGCCCGTCGCCAGATCCTCGCGCGCATCCGCGCGGCGCAGGGGCGCGCGGCCGAACCCGACGCAGCGGAGCGCGACGGCGTCGCCGACTATCTCGCGCGTCATCCGCCGGGCCCGCGCCCGCCGGCGCCGGCCGACCTCGTCGCCGCCTTCGTCGACGAAGCCGCGCGCCTGTCGACCACGGTCGACGAAGTCGCGACGCTGGCCGACGCGCCTGCCGCCGCCGCCCGCTATCTTTCCGCTCACGGGCTGCCGGCGCAGGCCGTCGCGTGGCGCACGCTGGCCGATCTCGACTGGGCCGGCGCCGGCCTGTCGGTCGAGTGCCGCAAGCCGCGCGACGGCGATCTCGTCGGCCTTACCGGCTGCTTTTGCGCGACCGCCGAAACGGGTTCGCTGGTGCTGCTGTCCGGCCCCGACACCTATGCATCGGCCGGCCTGCTGCCGGAAACGCACATCGCGCTCGTACCGGCTTCGCGGATCGTCGCCGGGCATGAGGACGCGTTCGCGCTGATTCGCGCGGAGCGCGGCGAATTGCCGCGCGCGGTCAACTTCGTGTCGGGCCCGTCGCGCACGGGCGACATCGAGCAGACCATCGTCCTGGGCGCGCACGGCCCGTATCGCGTGCATGTGATCGTCGTACGCGGCGCATGACGCGCCCGCTGCATCCGCTACCACTCGAACAAGGAAGTTCTGCATGAAACGACATGCCGCCTGGGCAGGCATGGCGTCGGGAATCGCGCTTGGCGCGGCGCCCGCGCTTGCATCGGCCGCCACGCTCGACGGTGCCGCGCTGTCCGCACTCTGGGGCATCCCGTTCGCCGGGATCCTGCTGTCGATCGCACTGTTCCCGCTCGTCGCGCCGGTGTTCTGGCATCACCACTTCGGCAAGATCGCGGCCGGCTGGGCGGTCGTGTTCCTGGTCCCGTTCGCGGTCGCGTTCGGCGCGGGCACCGCGTTCGGCACGCTCGTGCATGCGCTGCTCGAGGAATACATTCCGTTCATCGTGCTGCTCACCGCGCTTTATACGGTCGCGGGCGGCATCTGCGTGAACGGCAACCTGCACGGCTCGCCGAAGCTGAACACCGCGATCCTCGCGCTCGGCACGCTGCTCGCGAGCGTGATGGGCACGACGGGCGCCGCGATGCTGCTGATCCGGCCGCTCCTGCGCGCGAACGACAACCGCAAGCATGTCGTGCACGTCGTGATCTTCTTCATCTTCCTCGTCGCGAATGCGGGCGGCTCGCTGTCGCCGCTCGGCGATCCGCCGCTGTTCCTCGGCTTCCTGAACGGCGTGAGCTTCTTCTGGACGACGACCCATCTCGCGCTGCCGATGCTGTTCATCTGCGTCGTGCTGCTGACGCTGTTCTTCGCGCTCGATACGTACTTCTACCGGAAGGGCGGCGAGGAGCGGCCGGCCGTACTCGACCCGACGCCCGACGGCGCCGCACTGTCGATCGACGGCAAGATCAACTTCGTGCTGCTCGCGGCCGTGATCGCGCTCGTGCTGATGAGCGGCGTGTGGAAGCCGGGCATCGCGTTCGACGTGTGGGGCACGCACGTCGCGCTGCAGAATCTCGTGCGCGACGTCGCGCTCGTGCTGGTGACGCTCGCGTCGCTCGCGCTCACCCCGCGTTCCGCGCGCGAGGGCAACGCATTCAACTGGGCGCCGATCGAGGAGGTCGCGAAGCTGTTTGCCGGGATCTTCGTGACGATCGCGCCGGTCATCGTGATCCTGCGCGCGGGCTCGGACGGCGCGTTCGCACAGATCGTCCATCTCGTCACGGGGCCGGACGGCAAGCCGATCGACGCGATGTACTTCTGGGCGACGGGCATCCTGTCGTCGTTCCTCGACAACGCGCCGACGTATCTCGTGTTCTTCAACCTCGCGGGCGGCGATGCGCAGGCGCTGATGACGACGGGCGCATCGACGCTCGCGGCGATTTCCGCGGGTGCGGTGTTCATGGGCGCGAACAGTTATATCGGCAACGCGCCGAACTTCATGGTGAAGGCGATCGCGGAGTCGCGCGGCGTGAAGATGCCGAGCTTCTTCGCGTACCTCGGCTGGGCACTCGTGATTCTGGTCCCGGTGTTCCTGCTGACGTCGCTGATTTTCTTCCCGGCGTAACCTGACGACTTTCAACCCAGCGCGGGTGGTCCCGGCGGCGCGGCGCGCGCCGCAACCGGCCCGCGGCATACGGAGATGGCGATGCAGAAGATCCTGGTCGCGCGTCCGATCTTTCCGGACGTGATCGAACGGCTCAAGCAGTATTTCGACGTCGACTGGAACGACGGCGACGCGCTCGCGCCCGATGCGCTCGCCGCGCGTCTGGCCGACAAGGACGGCGCGCTGACGGCCGGCGACCCGCTCGGCGCGGCGACGCTCGCGGCAGCCCCGCGCCTGCGCGTCGTGGCGAACATGGCGGTCGGCTACAACAACTTCGACATGGCCGCGTTCAACGCGGCGAACGTGCTCGGCACCAATACGCCCGACGTACTGAACGAGTCGACCGCCGATTTCGGCTGGGCGCTGATGATGGCCGCCGCGCGCCGGATCGCCGAATCCGAGCACTGGTTGCGCGCCGGTCACTGGCGGAAGTGGGCGTACGACGGTTTTCTCGGCTCCGACATCTACGGCTCGACGCTCGGCGTCATCGGGATGGGCCGCATCGGCCAGGCGCTCGCGCGCCGTGCGCGCGGCTTCGGGATGCAGGTGATCTATCACAACCGTTCACGGGTCGCGCCCGAGATCGAGGCCGAACTGAACGCCGAGTACGTGTCGAAGGATGCGCTGCTCGCACGCGCCGATCACGTCGTGCTCGTGCTGCCGTACACGAAGGAGAACCATCACACGATCGGTGCGGCCGAGCTCGCGAAGATGAAGCCCACCGCGACGCTGACCAACATCGCGCGCGGCGGGATCGTCGACGACGCGGCGCTGGCTGCCGCGCTGCGTGACGGGACGATCGCCGCGGCCGGCCTCGACGTGTACGAGGGCGAGCCGACCGTGCATCCGGCGCTGCTCGAGGTGCCGAACGTCGTGCTGACGCCGCATATCGCGAGCGCGACCGAACAGACGCGCCGCGCGATGGCGAACCTCGCCGCCGACAACCTGATCGCCGCACTGGGCGAGGGGCCGCGCGCCGGTCAGCCGCCGAATCCGATCAACCCTGACGTGATCGGGAAGCCGCGCGCATGACGATGACGTTGTTGCTTGCGGCGGTCGTCGTGCTGGCCGTCGCGCTCGCGGTGGCGATCGTCGCGCTCGTGCGCGGCGGCGGCCGTCACGACGACGCGGCCGTACTCGGCGACCAGATCGAGGACGCCGCGCACGCGCAGGCGCGCGCGGTCGAGCGGCTCGAACGCGAATTGCGCGGGGAGATCGTCGAGAGTGCGCGCGGCTCGCGCACCGAGCTGGCCGGCAGTTTCGCGCAGCTTCAGCAGACGCTCGCCGCGCAGCTGACGAGCGTGGCGACCGTACAGAACAACCAGATCGAGGGTTTCGCGCAGCAGCTCGGCAAGCTCGTCGCCGGCAATGCGCTGCAATTCGACGCGATGCGCGAGAGCGTGCAGCGCCAGGCGCAGCAGGCGCGCGAAGAGCAGACGGGCGCGCTCCGGTTGTTCGGCGACACGTTGAACCGGCAACTCACGCAACTGACCGAGGCGAACGACCGCCGGATCGGCGAGGTGCGCGCGACGCTCGAACAACGGCTGAAGGAAATCGAGACCAACAACGCGGCGAAACTCGAGGAGATGCGCCGTACCGTCGACGAGAAACTGCATGCGACGCTCGAACAGCGGCTCGGCGAATCGTTCAAGCTCGTGTCGGACCGGCTCGAACAGGTCCATCGCGGGCTCGGCGAAATGCAGACGCTCGCGGCCGGCGTCGGCGACCTGAAGAAGGTGCTGACCAACGTGAAGACGCGCGGCACCTGGGGCGAAGTGCAGCTCGAGGCGTTGCTCGAACAGATGCTGACGCCCGACCAGTACGCGAAGAACGTCGCAACGGTGCCGAAGAGCACCGAGCGCGTCGAATTCGCGATCCGGTTGCCGGGGCGCGACGCCGGTACGCGCGATGCGCCGCCCGTGTGGCTGCCGATCGATGCGAAATTCCCGCGCGAAGACTACGAGCGGCTGATCGATGCGCAGGAGCGCGCCGACGTGGTGGCCGTCGAGGAGGCGGCCCGTGCGCTCGAGACGCGCGTGCGGCTGGAAGCGCGCACGATCGCCGAGAAATACGTCGCGCCGCCGCACACGACCGATTTCGCGCTCCTGTTTTTGCCGACGGAAGGGCTTTACGCGGAGATTCTGCGCCGCCCCGGACTGACCGACCTGCTGCAGCGCGACTATCGCGTGACGATTGCCGGGCCGACGACGCTCACCGCGCTGCTCAACAGCCTGCAGATGGGGTTCCGCACGCTCGCGATCGAGCAGCGCTCGAGCGAGGTGTGGCAGGTGCTCGGCGCGGTCAAGACGGAATTCGGCAAGTTCGGCGACGTGCTCGCGCGCACGAAGTCGCAGCTCGAAACGGTCACGCGCTCGATCGAGGCGGCCGAGCAGCGTACGCGCGTGATGAGCCGCAAGCTGAAGCAGGTCGAGGCGCTGCCGGGCGATACGGCGGCCGGGCTGCTCGGTGCGGAAGGTGCTGACGGCGCCGATGCGGACGACGCATGACGTGAGTCGCCCACAGCAAGCGGGACGAAAAAACGGGCGCCGAGGCGTCCGTTTTCCGTTGAAGCAGTTTCCGAAGCGACCACCGGCGCGGCCGGCCCGCGCTCATTGTCCGGCGAGTGTACCCAGCGCGTCGCCCGTGACGCGGACGATGCGCCATTCGGGCAGCACGGTCGCGCCCATCTTCTCGTAGAAATCGATCGCGGGCTGGTTCCAGTCGAGGACCGACCATTCGAAGCGAGCGCAACGGCGCTCGACGGCCAGGGCCGCGAGATGACGCAGCATCGCGGTGCCGAGGCCCGTGCCGCGCTGCGACGGCTGCACGTACAGATCCTCGAGGTAGAGGCCGCGACGGCCGAGGAACGTCGAATAGTTGTGGAAGAACAGTGCATACGCGACGATCGCACCGTCGTGCTCGGCCACCCGCGCTTCGGCGGCGGGGTGTTCGCCGAACAACGCATCGGCGAGATCGGCCTCGGTCGCGACGAACAGATCCGTGAGCTTTTCGAACGCGGCCAGTTCGCGCATCAGCGCGAGGATCGCGCCGACGTCGCGTGTTTCGGCCGCGCGGATCAGCGGCGTGCCGCTCACGCTTCCTCCGGCGGATCGGACAGCACGATCTCGATGCCGCCGAAGCGCGACGCGACCCAGTTGTACGCGTGGCAGGCGATCCACAGCAGCACGAAGCCGAGAATGGCGTTCAGCAGCAGTGCGCTCAGGATCGTGCTCAGTTCGACCATCCCGTAGCGGATGTACGCGACGAGAATGCCGAGCAGCACGATCGGCACGCTGAACGTCAGATACACAAGGATCAGCGCCTTTGCGGTCTGCCCCGCGGCGATCGACGAGATTTGTTTCTTCATGTGCGGATTGCCCCCGTAGAAATATACCGATAGTGGAATTCAGATCAGGCCGTCGAGCGGCAGGATGTCGACCGGGGTGCCCGCGTCGACTGCCGCGGTATCGTGGCCCAGGACGATGAAACAGTTGGCGGCCGCGAGGCCGCTCAACGAGGCGGAACTCTGCGAGTCGGCCGGCGTGACGTGCCAGCGGCCGTCGGCGGCGCGTGTCGCGATGCCGCGCAGGTATTCGGTGCGGCCGGGGCGCTTCTTCAATGGCTGCGTGCTGAGCGCCGGGTACGTCGCCGGCGGCGGCGTCCGCGCGCCGGCCAGCGTCAGCAGCGCCGGGCGCACGATCGCGTAGAACGTCACGGCCGACGCGACCGGATTGCCGGGCAGCCCGAAGAAGAGCGCGTGACCGGTGCCGCCGGCCGCACGCGCGAGCGTGCCGCAGGCGAGCGGCCGGCCGGGCCGCAGCGCGAGGCTCGCGAACGTCACGTCGCCGAGTTTTGCCATCACGTCACGCGTGAAGTCGGCTTCCCCGACCGAGACGCCGCCCGACGTGATCACCGCGTCGGCCTGCGCGTCGATGGCGTCGCGCAACGCGGCTTCGAGCGCGGCCGGGTCGTCGCGGACGATCCCGAGATCGAGCGCGTCGACATGCAGCCTTTCCAGCATCGCGATCAGCATGCCGCGATTGCTGTCGTACAGCGCACCGCGGGCGAGCGGTTCACCGGGTTCGCGCAGCTCGTCACCGGTCGAGAACACGGCGACGCGCACGCGGCGGCGCACCGTGACGTCGGTGACGCCGAACGAGGCGAGCAGGCCGAGATCCGACGGGCGCAGAATGCGGCCCGCGGCGAGCGCACAGGCGCCGCGCGCGAGATCCTCGCCGGCCTTGCGGCAGTTCGCGCCGCGCGAGACTTCGTGCGCGCCGAAACGGATCGCGTCGCCGTCGACGCGCACGCGTTCCTGCGGAATCACCGTGTCGCATCCGGCCGGCATCGGCGCGCCCGTCATGATGCGCACGCACGAGCCGGCTGCCACGGCGCCATCGAACGGATGACCCGCGAACGCGGTGCCGGCGACCGTCATCGCGATGTCGCCCTGCGGCGTCGCGGGCGCGCCGGCGCTGCCGTCGAATGCGTAGCCGTCCATCGCCGAGTTGTCGTACGCGGGAATGTCGAACGGTGCGTTCACGTCAGCCGCGAGCACGCGGTCGAGCGCATCACGCAGCATCACCGTGTCGCACGCGTCGACCGGCGCCGCGAAACGGCACGCGAGTGCCTGTGCGTCGGCGAGCGACAGCGGGGCATCGGAATCGGGTGCGGCTCGGGAGGCGGGCGAGGATTGCGTGATCATCAGTCGGACTGCGCCGCAAGGCGTATCGGGTTCGTGGCCGGTGGCGCGAGGAGGGTGCCTGGGCGCGAGTGTCGCGTGCGGCGGGCACCGGGCGGGAGCGGCACGGACGCGCCGTCAGCGACGGGCCAGCGCGGCGAGATCCTGCCAGGAATTGGCATTGTAAAACGCACGCTCGTCGCGAAACTCGACTTCGACCGTCTTGTGGCGTGCGTACCACGCACGCACCTTGCGGTCGCCGGCCGCGAGCCGGGCGGCCAGATCGTCGGCCAGCGACGTGCGCAGCAGCGCGAACGTCGGCTGCGGCGAGCGCGCCTGCTGCGCATCGACGGTCACGGCCATCGCGATGTCGGCCTGTTGCGCGTCGAGCGCCGCGTGCAGCCGCGCGACGAGGTCGGCGGGCAGGTAGGGCGTATCGCACGGCGAGCACGCGACGAGCGGCGCGCGCGCCACCCGCATGCCGACGAGCAGGCCCGCGAGCGGGCCGGGGAAGTCGGTTGTGTCGTCCGCGACGATGCGTGCGCCGAACGGCGCGCCGAGCTCGGCATAGCGATCGGCGTGGCGATTCGCGCTGATCAGCGTCTCGTCGACCTGCGGCGACAGCCGGCGCAGCACGTGCAGCGCGAGCGGCGTGCCGTCGAGCAACTGCAGGCCCTTGTCGACGCCGTCCATGCGCGTGGCGCGCCCGCCTGCGAGCAGCAGGCCGGCGATCGAGGGGGAGGCGGAAGCGGGCATCGCGCGAAAGCGGAACGGGGCGGCGTGCGTCAGCCGCCGATATACGACATTTCGACACGCTTGCCGGTGCCGTCGGGCATGGCCTCGGCCGATGCGCTGCCACGCAGCTGCGAATAGCGATCGGTGCGGGCCTGCCAGATGCGGGCGATCGCGGTCGCGATCTCGGCGTCGGTCGCGCCGCCGCGCACGAGCGCGCGCAGGTCGTGACCCGTCGACGCGAACAGGCACAGGTACAGCTTGCCTTCGGTCGACAGCCGCGCGCGCGTGCAGTCGCCGCAAAAGGCCTGGGTGACGCTCGAGATCACGCCGATCTCGCCGCTGCCGTCCGCATAACCCCAGCGTTGCGCGGTTTCGGCCGCCGTGTGCGCGTCGAGCGGCACCAGCGGGAAATGTTCGGCGATCCGCGCGACGACGTCGGCCGACGGCAGCACCTCGGTCATGTTCCAGCCGTTCGACGTGCCGACGTCCATGTATTCGATGAAGCGCAGGACCACGCCGGTGCCACGGAAACGCTCGGCCATCGGCAGGATCTCGCTGTCGTTGGTGCCGCGCTTCACCACCATGTTGACCTTGACCGGCGCGAGGCCGGCCGCCTGCGCGGCGAAGATGCCGTCGAGCACGTCGGCACTCGCGAACTCGGCATCGTTCATGCGCTTGAACAGCGCGTCGTCGAGCGCGTCGAGGCTGACCGTCACGCGTGTGAGCCCGGCGTCCTTCAGCGCACGCGCCTTGCGCGCGAGCAGCGAGCCGTTGGTGGTCAGCGTCAGGTCGAGCGGGCGGCCGGCGTGCGTCGTCAGGCGCGCGAGGCGCTCGATCAGGAATTCGAGATTCTTGCGCAGCAGCGGCTCGCCGCCCGTGATGCGGATCTTCTCGACGCCGTGTGCGACAAAGAGTCGCGCCACGCGCTCGATCTCCTCGTGCGTGAGCAGGGCGCTGTGCGGCAGGAACGGGTAGTCCTTGTCGAAGACCGCGCGCGGCATGCAGTACACGCAACGGAAGTTGCAGCGGTCCGTCACCGAAATGCGCAGGTCGCGCAGCGGCCTGGCGAGCGTGTCGGCCAGCGTGCCGTCGGGGGCATGCGCGACGCCGGAGACGTCCGGCATCCCGCTGACGTCGGCGAGGGGAATGATGCGTCGGGACATGTTGAAAGAAGTGCGAATCAGACCTCCATTTTAGCCGCAAGCGGCCAGCGGGTCCGGTGGGCGGAAACCCGCAGCGCGGACATGAAAAAGCCCGCCGGAGGCGGGCTTTTCCTGGTCGGGCGATGCGACTTAGTGATGCGTCGTTTCGACCTGCTGCATCGGGGCCGTATCGGCCGGCGGCAGCACCTTGCGTTCGCGCGGCACGCGGGCCGGGCGCGGGAGCTGCGACGCGGCTTCCTGCGCGGCAGCGAGCTTGCCGGCGTCCGTGTTCACCCAGACGAGGCCGGCTTGCTCCAGCACGGCATCCAGGCTCGCCGAAGCGGGCGCGGCTGCCGGTTGCGCGGGAGCGGCTGCCGGCGCCGGT